>CAZLJV010000113.1:0-5528 GCA_964559965.1 uncultured Oscillospiraceae bacterium
GGGTTTTGCACCTCCAAGCGAGTTCGGCAATCTGAAGTCTTTCATAGAAGCGGCCGAAAACTGGTTTATAGACAGAGCATTGGAAGAATGCGATGGCTGCATTAACGATACAGCTAAGCGTTTAGGGATTCACAGAAGCGTATTGTATCGCAAATTGCATAGAGAAAAATAGACTAAAATAGACTAAAAATGCACATGTTGCAAAATTGAGACTTGAACAGCATGTTGCAAAATAGCGACACACTCAGGTTGTTATTTTGCGACATGTTGTTTTTTTGCATCAAATCAGAAAAAACGAGTATTGGCCTAAAAATGTTGAAAAATAGCCATTCCTTGATGGTAAAATCAGTTGGCACGTGTATTGCTATATACTATTTGCGTAACATATGTTTCAACTAATTTTGTTTATCATATAGGAAAGGAAGAGACTCTATGGCAACGATCAAAAATGTTTTGATTATGGGTGGAGGACTGATGGGAAAGAATATCGCTTTCGTGGCTTCCTCCGTACCAGACTATGAAATCACTATTTACGACATCAACGAGGTAGATGTACCTGCGGGAATTCGCCAGAGCACTAAGCAGCTGGTGGAAAAGGAAATCGTATCTGAAGAGGAACTGGCAGAACGCCTTTCCAGAATCCACTTCACTCGTGATATCGACAGCGAAGAAATCAAGAATGCAGATTTAGTAATCGAAGCTGTATTCGAAGACATGAACCTTAAAAGAGAAACTTTCGCTAAGCTGGAAGAAAGATGCAGACAGGATTGCATTTTCTGCACAAACACTTCCGTAATGAGTCCAACAGAAATCAGCAGAGATCTGAAGTATCGTGATCGCTTCTGCGGTACACACTTCTGGAATCCAGGTCATCTGATTCCACTGGTAGAAGTGGTTAGAACTGATGCTACAAGCGACGAAACAGCACAGACTGTAATGGATTTTATGGCTAAGATCGGAAAGAAGCCATGTCTGTGCAATAAGGACGTGCCTGGCTTCATCGCAAATCGCCTGCAGCACGCGCTTTGGAGAGAAGCAATTTCCATTGTAGAACACGGAATCGCTGATGCAGAGACGGTAGATATCGCAATTAAGAACTCTTTCGGACTTCGTCTGCCGCAGCTTTCAGCAATGGAAAATGCTGATATGGTAGGTCTGGATCTGACTTATAACATTCATGAATATGTTTTGAAGCACATCGAAGACAGCCACGAACCATCACCTCTGCTGGTAAAGCTGAAGGATGAAGGCAAGCTGGGATTCAAGACTGGTGAAGGCTTCCAGAAGTGGACTGAAGAAGAGATGAATCAGTGCAGAGAAGATCTGAACACTTATCTGATCAGAATGCTGTACGGAAAATAGATTTTGAGGGGGAAAAAGAAATGTCAGACTTAAAGAATAAGAGAATCATCACAGTTGCAACTACAGGCGCATGGCCTAAGAAGGAAAATAATCCAAATGTTCCTATGACTCCGGCAGAAATCGCCGAAGATATTTATGACTGCTGGCAGGCTGGTGCGGCAATCGCTCACATTCACATGAGAGACGATGAAGGCAACGGTACTATGGATCACAATAAGTTCCGTGAAACTGTAGAACTGCTGAAGAAGAATCACCCTGACTGTGACATCATAATCAATATGACTACTTCCGGCGACATCTATGCTACAGACGAAACCAGAGTTCAGCATGTAAAGGAATTAAAGCCTGAAATGGCTTCCTACGACTGCGGTTCCATGAACTGGCTGAACAAGGCTTTGTTCATCAACAGCCCTGACTTCTTGGAAATGTGCGGACATCTGTTCCAGGAAACTGGTACTAAGCCAGAAATCGAAGCCTTTGACCCAGGCATGATTGCAAATGCAGCATATTACCTGAAGAAGGGCGTATTACAGGCTCCGCTTCACTTCCAGTTCTGCATGGGCTGTGCAAATGGTATCCCTGGTTCCGTTAAGAATCTGCTGTTCATGAAGGAAACTGCAGACGAACTTATCGGCAAGGGCAAGTACACCTGGTCCTGCTTCGGCGTTGGTCACTCCGCTATGGAAATCATGTATGCGGCAGTGGCAATGGGCGGAAACATTCGTGTCGGCATGGAAGACAATGTTATGTACAAGAAGGGCCAGCTGGCTGATAGCAACCGCCAGTTCGTAGAAAGAGCAAAACGTGTTATCGAAGAGTTTGGCTGTGAAGCTGCAACTCCAGATGAAGCAAGAGAAATCTTAGGCTTAAAGTAAAGCTGCACTTCGTGTGAAGGTGCTTAAAATATGTGTTTTAAATGAAAGAGAGGTAAATCTAATGACAAACGAAAAGGCTCTGGATAAAGGCACTCCATTATGGAGACTATCCAAAAAGTTCCAGTATGCGGCGGACAAGATCATACCAGACTCCCTGGTTTTCTGTTTGATTCTTACATTCGTCGTATTTATCGGCGCTCTGATCTTCACTGATTCCGGTATCGTAGACTTATGCACATACTGGTTCGAAGGACTGTGGACCCAGAACAGTTTCGCATTCCAGATGGGTATCATGGTAGTTACATGTGCAACATGTGCTCAGGCTCCTCAGGTTAAGAGAGTAATGAACAAGTTGGCTGCTAAGGCGCACAATCAGGTTGTAGCTATGATCATGCTGGTAATCTTCGGTATGGTTACAAGCTTTATCAACTGGGCGTTCTGTACAGTAGTTGGTGCTCTGTTTGCAATGTACCTTGCAAAGAATGTAAAGGGCATGCACTTCCCTCTGATGCTGGCTGTTATCTATACTTGCATGGTATTCGGTCAGTGTCTTGGACCTACAGCATCTGTTTACGCACTGCTGGCAACTGAAGGCCACTTCATGGCTGATACTCTGGGCGTATTAACTCAGGATATCACAGTTTACAACCCACACAACGTAATCATCTGGTCAATCTTCGCAGCTATTCTGCTGATTATTGCAATCACTACTAAGCCACCTAAGCACGAAATCGTAGAGCTGAAGACTCAGCTGGACGACGAAGATGTAAACTATGATGTAGAAACTAAGGAAACTCCTGCTGACAAGATGAACGGCAGCAAGATCATTATGTACACTATCGGTGTAGCTGGTCTGGTAGTTATCGTAAGAGAATTCGCAACTAAGGGCTTCATGGGCGCTCTGTCAATGAACCTGATTATCTTCCTGTTCATCATTGCTAACTGCTTCCTGTACAAGACTCCAAGAGCTTTCATCGAAGCATATAAGTCAAACATGAGCATGGCTTGTGAAGTTCTGGTACAGTTCCCATTCTACGGTGGTATTATGGGTGTAATGCAGACGTCCGGTTTAGCAGAAGTTATTATCGGTGCAATCGTAGGCATAGCAACTGCTAAGACATTACCAATCTTCTCATATCTGTCTGCTTGTGCAGTTAACCTCTTCATCCCATCTCAGGGCGGTCAGTGGATCGTACAGGGTCCTCTGCTGATTGAAGCAGCACAGCAGCTTGGTGCAAACAAGATTGACGTTATCAACGCATTCGTATACGGCGATGAATGTACTAACCTGTTACAGCCTCTGTACCTGATTCCTATGCTGGCTGTAGTAAAGATGAAGCTGAAAGATGCTTGGGGTATGTGCGCATTCGTATGCCTCTTCTGGGTAATCGTAGTAACCTTAGGTTACCTGATCGTTCCAACTCTGGTTCCATGGAATCCTGGTATCTAATATGACTTGGGGCGTAAGTTTCATGTATTATCACTGTCCCAAATGCGGACTGAAATTCAAATATGCGCTGGATTTAATACCAGAGTTTGGTGAAGACTTCGGTAAGTGCCCTAAGTGCCAAGTAGAAGGCGTGTATGAGAAGGACGGAGCGAGAACCCGCGACGACTTTGATTATACAGAAGTTGAGTAGCAAGCTTATCTCACCTACATATACAACAAAAAATAAGCGGCCCCCAGCGGTATAAAAACTGCTGGGGGTCGCTTGCTTTATTATCTAAATCAAACTATATCAACTGGTATGCATATCCGGAATTCTTAGCCCATGCTTCAGCAGCTGAGCCTTCTGAGCAGCAGACAACTGCCTGCGGAGAGTCCTTGAGAATATCTTCTCCAAATTCCTTTACGGAGTCTGGAATCACCACTTTCTTCAGCTCCTCGCACTGTGCGAAAGCCTGACTTCCTATTGAAAGCATGCCCTGCGGAAGCTCTAATTCGTAGATGCCAGATCCACGGAATGCACCATCACGAATGCGAATAAGTGTAGGAGGAAGGGTGACATGGTGCACATGAGTTTTGCCGCGGAATGAGGTCTTGCCCAACTTCTCGATGGCAAGGCGGCGAACAACAGTGCTTTCCTTCCCCTGAAATTCCAGAAATTCGTCCAGTACCTCAGCTTCGATATGCGATGGAACGGTTACATCGGAATCCTCGGTCAGGCAGGTCTTTATGGACGCACCATCAGGGAATGCGTAGTACTGGAATTTATCATCGCTGGTGAGATTGAACTGGCGATGTCCGATGGAGATGCTTTCGTTTGTATCTGTTCCGAAAAGCCTGTCCATGGTTGAACCCAGGTTTACGGCATGGGAAGCCTTAAAGAGAACTACATCTTTCGGAGTGAGAATCTGGCGAATCTCAGTTTCTAACTGGTCGCGCTGAAGGTCGCTGAAAAATTTAGCATTGGCACCGCCGGCGATAGCTTCTTCGCAGGCGAATCGCATGTCATTACCGTAGCACAGCAAAACATCCACATCATGGCTCTTTATGCTGCGTCCGATTTGACGGTGAATGTTTTCGCTTTGGTCACCAAGGCTTAGAACATCTCCAAGGACTGCGATGCGTCTGCCGCCTTCAGGCAGAATCATCTGATCCATGGCCTTCAGTGAGCCTTCGATGGCAAGCTGGTTGGCATTGTAGCAATCTGCGAAAACTTTGAAACCGCATGCTTCGATGAGATTTTGGCGCATACCGGAAGGGCGGTAGCTGGAAATTCCAGCTAAAATTTCATCTTCAGGTAGTTTCAGAGCCATACCTACGGCCCATGCAACGACTGCGTTCAGCACATTGTGTTCGCCCAGTGCGTGTACTTTAGCAGGAACGGCATGAGGGACTGCGATAGCTGTGCTGTTTGTGCAGATTTCAAAGGTGAATCCGTCCTCGGTAGGCTGGATATTTCGAGCAAAGTACATTGCCTGCGGATTTCTAAGGCTGTATGTAATCTTTTTCTGGCGGAATGGGTATGCCATGAGCATAGGATCATCGTAGTTTACGAAAGCCAGACCGTCTTCTCTGCCAAAATCGGAAAGGCTGGCCTTATCCTTCAAAATATTTTCGGTTGAACCGTATTTATCGATGTGAGGTGTGCTCAGGTTTGTATACACGGCCATATTGCAGTCCAGCTGGCGTGCAGAGAATTCTACAACTCTCGGAGATGATGCGCCTACTTCCTGCAGGTATATATTTGTTGGTCTCTTTAAGCTCTGAATGTTGCGGCCGATGGCGTAGAAGGAGTTGTTATTTCCTTCGGAAATCAGAGGCTTTTTATAGTGCTGTCTGATGAC
>CAZLJV010000114.1:0-5522 GCA_964559965.1 uncultured Oscillospiraceae bacterium
GAAAAATCAACGTCTTTTCGCTTTTTTGCGTTTCCGCTAAAAGCACCAAATTTTAGGTTTCGTCGCAGGATAAATGACTTGCTCGCAGACGGCCTGGGAAACTTTTGGGAAACTTTTGGGAAACTTTTTTGGGAGCTTTTGTGTACCCTTTCTGTGGCTGAAATCATTGCTGAAATCAGGAGGAAAAAGAAATGTTGGCAAAAAATATTGACAATTTAGGCAAAGTATCGAAAGCCGAGGATGGAACGTTTCGGGTACGTGTCAGGTGCACCATACCTGGCGGCAAAACAATGGATATTAAAAAACGTGCGAAAACGAAACGGGAGGCGCAAGTCATTCTGGAGGTACTGCTGCAGGAAGCAAAGGTTAACCTTGGTGCAAAAACCATTCATTTCAGCGAATACACCGTTGAACAGTATTTCAAAAAAGTATTCCTGCCATTTAAGGAAAGAAAAATTAAAGCGCAAAGTTATCGGAGGCTGGAATCCATTGTGGATACGCACATCATTCCGGCACATGGAAAGAGAATATTCTGTAAATTGCAAAGTGATGACATCACAGCACTGCTGGATCGTCTTACAGAGAAAGATTACTCTTATGTTAAATGACAAAAGAAAAGATAGTTAAATGTAAACGATAATATCACAAAAGGGATGCCGGTAGAATTTACTGACGTTGCCATGAAGACGATTACATTTATTATAGAGATCAAACCTGAGAGCGAACCATGTTCGCATTCTACGGGAGTGTTCAGACAATTTAAAAGCGTTAGAATAACTTGTAAATGTTGTTCCAGCGCTTTTATAATTGAGTAATTCAATTGGAGGAATATTATGAATGAAATAGTTGCCGGTGTCGTTGCGGTAAATACATTTTGCCGGGCGAATTCAAAATATTTTGACGGATATATCGGGTATATGGACCGGGAGGAAGCTACCAGGAAGGAACATGTGAAGGATTTTGACCTGTTCGCAGGGTACATGGGCTATATGGGAAATCATCAAAAAACGCTGGCAGAAAAAGAACCGGAACGTATATCCGGTCTTTTCACAGCGGATTCAGATTTGATTCAGGGAAACGAAATTGAAGATCTGAAAAAAGTATATAAGCAGGCACAGAAGAACGGCAGCCTTATGTGGCAGACTGTTCTTTCGTTTGATAATCGCTGGCTTTCTGATATGGGAATTTATAACGAGAAGACCAGCGTACTGGATGAAAAACGCTTCAAGCAGGCGGTTCGAAGATCTGTTGGAACTCTTCTGCAGAAGGAAAATCTGCAGAACGGGGTATGGAGTGTTGCCATACACTACAATACAGACAATATCCATGTTCATATCGCAACCGTGGAACCGGAACCAATGCGTCAGAAAAAACTGTATAAACAGTATGAAGTGATTCAGGCAAATGGAAAATGGCAGTATAAAAAGGTTGTGAATCCGGAAACCGGAAAAAAAGAAAAGGTCCCTGTCCTGACCGTAGACGGAAGAATACTGGAAAAGGAAGAATATGTTGGACGATTCAAGGAAAGCAGCCTGAATGCGATGAAAAGCACTATGGTCGAGCAGCTTGTCCAGGAGAAGGACGTAAACATCCGAATCAATGCTCTGATCCGAGAGGAGCGTGTAAAAAGCGCAAAGAACTATGAGTTGTACCAGGATGAAGACTTCCGGCAGGCATTCCTGGACATTTATCACAAACTTCCGGAAGACAAGCGAATCTGCAGTTACGGCAATAATGTTATGCAGACACTTCGCAGCGAAATTGATGCACTGAGTATGCAATACATCGAAAAATACCAAAAGGAAGAATATGATGAGTTCATCGACTTGGTTTCCAAGCAGTCCAGAAGGTATAAAACAGCCTATGGCGGGGAAGAAAATGATTATTTTGAGAAGAAGGTCAATGATCTCCTTTATCGCATGGGGAATGCCATTCTGGGGCAAATGAAGGAACTGTCGTCCTGTCTGTTTGCTATAAATGTAAGCAGTCAAGTAAAATACACACTTTTTCGCCACAAAATACACAGTTTTTTGTAGATTAGCCGATGATCGGATAACATGGTGAGGAAATGTGCAGTTTCAGTGGCGGAAATCTTTGCACTCCATTTTACCATTCGCATTAGTTTCTTCCTCTGCTCATATGCTGTTTTTTATTTCGGTTTTTCCGTCTCCTATCAGCATGGCACGGACATCGTTTCCATAAGGATTGATCCCATAATGTGTCACTACTTTCACGACGCGCATGTTAGACACAGCATCGTTACTTGTTTCCTCTATCCCGATTACCTCTGTCCACCGCGTAAAAGTAGCTGTTACCTTGTATACTGCGCCAGAAATGTTCTTTCCAATCGGCTGATCGTCTAGGATTTCGTCTTGCGGAATCTCGATCTCAAAACACTCCGCAATTTTTTCCAGATCTTCTAGCCTTAATTTTTCTCCTACTTCACCGAGGGTTGTCTTTTTTCCAAAGCGGAACTCTCTGACAGGGTCGACCGTGTACTGAACTTGTTCATATTCCCATTCTTCACATTCTGCTTCTTTTGAAAGACATTCGATTTTCTTTGGATTGTCTTCTCCGTAGATAGCTTTCATTTCCTGAATCAGATCTGCTCCTGCTGCACCGCTTCCGGCAAATCGTCCGCTTATTTGATGGGGATGGGACCTGGTCAAACAAAAGATAGAGATAAGGCCTATGGCGACAAAAAACACAGCGTACTTATGTTTTGAGAAGAATTCTTTTCTTAGCATCTTCATTCCATCTACTTCACTTTCTCTTCACTCTACATGCAGACCATCTACGAGCTCTTCGCAGGTGGTCTGTGTTGTCAGATTTTTTGAATTAACTGTAAGCAGCGTAGGTATCGTCACATTGTGCGCGATAATTCACAAAATAACTTGAAGATGGAGTGTAACTGGTTACACCATTTGTAGTAAGGTATGCCCTGACATTATTATTCCGTTCATTTACTCCTACATAATCAACAAACCTGAATGTCGTAGTATAGGCATATGTTCCTCCATTCACTGTACCGTATCGGCAAACTGCAGCATATGCGTCATAAACATCTACCGATTTGTATGTATCTATGGTATCACCAACAACGCCAAGTACAAGCGAGAGAACAGACAATTTTGTACTACCCGTTGCTGTTGCAATTGCACTTAATGTTGTTCCAGCTGCAAAACCTAAAGATTTGGTCTTTGTTACTCTGTAGAACAATTCTTCTCTTATCTGTATTTTATTCACCCCGGGATAGTCTGTTGCAGTATATACGACTTTGTCAACATATGGGTTACCATGCTTGCTTATCATTTCACTTTCCAAATCAGCGGTGACAGAATCTCTTGTCATCGGGATTTGCAATTCGTTCAGGTCTGTCACATCTGCATCATTTAATCTCGCAAAGCCTCTAGAGACGTAATTCAGTGCAATTTTTTCTTCAGTGATGTTTGCTTCATTAATTTTCTCCAAATCAAGGGAATGCATGTTTTCACTTTCAAAGGCTCTCATGTCAAGATGAACATCCTCATCGTTGCCAAATGGTATGTAAAGTGTTGCAATCCATTTGGCACCATCCCAAGTTCCATTGAAAGAGTAAAACGTACCGTTTTCTGTAGGAAATGTGTCGCATAAGATCATTGTATTTTCATTAGATCAATCTGATGCGAAGACCATAGTAGTTGCTGACAGAACCATAACCATGATCAAAATTACACATAACACTTGTCTTAATACCTCCTATGTTTTTCCGACTCCGACACTTCCATAGAACCACCTCTTTCTTGCGAAATACCCTTAGTGCTTTCTTTTATATCCGAATAATATCATGTTGAAGTATCATTGTCAATAAAACATCACTTTAATTAATGTATGCTCATCAACCAGCCGGTTTTGCCAGCCGATAGAATAATATGTGTTTCTGTGCCGTCAGGAACATCTTGAACTTTGAAAATACCGATACTAAAATTTGACATAGTGAAACTGCAGTAATCCGATCCACATTCATGGCCAGTATGGACAGCGCAATCGAACTTCTGGTTGTCTTTTCCAGTTTTGTTTTAATGCTTCCAAGATCATAACTCCTTTTGGCAAGGCTAAAGGCTCTTTCAACCTCTACTCTATCTGCGTTGTCAATGTATTCCTGCTTCTTCTGTGCCTTATCCATCTGTGCATCTTTCTTTGGTCTGTACAGTGTCGGACCAGACAGACGGATACCGCAACGTTTGCAGTATGCGAGATTCTCACGGGTACGGTAGATTTTATCAGCAAGAACCCTTTCTGGATAATGCCCTGTGCGCTCTTTGTAGCGCTCTACCGCATCTTGCAGAACTTCACTTTCGTTATATGCTTCGAACGAGAGCTTTTCAAGCCTTATGGCTCCTGTCTCGTCAATGCTGATATCAAACTTACCGCCGAATTCTACCGGTGCTTTTGCTTTTCCTCTGACAATCGGTCTGATATACGGCTGGCTCAGACTTACGATTCGATTCGCTACGGAATGCGTATGATTGTCATACATGTACTTCTGCTGATTGTAGACCTTTCGGATGGTCTCAAGACGGTTCTGGTGTTTTTCGGAAAGCGTTTTACCTTCATCCAGAAAAGCGTCAATATATTTCAGATTGCGTTGAATGTACTGCAGCTGCTGTCTGATTGCTTTCCGTGTTCTTTTGACAGAATGTTTCCTGGCCCTTGCCCAGTTCAGATAATCGCGCCTTGCATTGTTCCGGTAGGTTCTTGGCTTTGCACAAAGGGAAGTCGCACAGATGAGATCAATCATCTTTTCAAGATTTTCTCTTGATTCATTGAGAAGATTGATATCCTGCGGAAAGCAGATGTTTTGCGGAGCACAGGTTGCATCGATTATGAGGGTGCCTTCATTTTCTGTCTCCTGCGTCTTGGATTCTGGTTCAGGCTTGGAGTCACTATCTGCATGCGTATCGTCATCGTCGTGGCTGTCGGTATCATCATCTGCGGTATTGTATTCGAGAATCAGTTCATTGATCTCACAGAGGACATCATCTGTGAGACGCTTTCTGAATTCAACCATGAGCGATGGGACAAAGGGAGGCACATTGGTGTATGCTGGCAGACCGATAAAGTACTGTAGATACGGGTTCTCCGTGATTTGCTCAACGAGTTCACGGTCAGCAAAGTGGAGCTTTTTCTGTATCAAAAGAGAACCAAGTGCTACCCGCAGTGGTTTGGCAGGCATGCCGGTATGGCTAGGAAAGAGTTTGGCATAACGATCCTCGATCATGTTCCATGGAATCGTATCCGCCATCTTGACCCAACGATTATTTGGGTCAAGCTTCATTCCCAAAGGCTGATTGAACTCTTCCAGTCTAAATTGATGATATCGGTCAAACTTGTACATTTTGTCCTCCTTAGGTGCAAGGTTTTTGAGGAAAAACTGCGGTTATCCTTGCAGCTTCCCCTCTATATTGTACCATATTTGAAGACAAAAGTGTTGGAATTTCAATGGTTTAAATGCAATTATTGCTTGTTGAGCACACATTAAT
>CAZLJV010000115.1:0-5265 GCA_964559965.1 uncultured Oscillospiraceae bacterium
GGCTGTATATGCAGGTGCTACACATGCTGTATTATCCGGTCCTGCAATCGAAAGACTGGAAGCATCTGCAATCGAAGAACTGGTACTGCTGAATACAGTTCCTCTGGCTGAAGAAAAGAAGTTAGATAAGATGACATTCTTATCTGTAGCTCCTCTCTTCGCAGAAGCAATCAGCAGAGTATTCACAAACGGTACTATCAGCGAACTGTTTGACAAGTAATTTAAGTAATTTCAAAGTAATTTAATTTAAGGAGAAGAACATTTATGTACATTATTGCAGGGCTTGGAAATCCCGGAAAGAAATACGAAAATACGCGTCATAATATGGGATTCATCGCCATTGACCTGCTGGCCGAAGAATTCGGTATTAAAGTAGATAAACTAAAATTCAAATCCCTGGTCGGCGAAGGCAGAATCGCCGGCCAGAGGGTTCTCCTGATGAAACCGCAGACATATATGAATCTCAGCGGGGAAGCCATCCGTGAAGCGGTAAACTTCTACAAGATTGATCCGGAAGAGCTGATTGTAATCTATGATGACATCGATATTCCTACCGGAACTTTCAGAATTCGTAAAAAAGGAAGCGCTGGTACTCATAATGGAATGCGTTCTGTAGTATATCAGATTCAGAGCGATCAGTTCCCTCGTATTCGAGTTGGAATAGGAAGTGAAACTAAGATGGATCTGATCAACTATGTTGTCGGTGGAATATCCAAGAGCGAAAGAGAATTGCTGGAGGATTCGCTGGTGAAGTCTGCGAAGGCAGCTGCCTGCATCGTGGAAAAGGGGATTGATAAGGCGATGAATGAATACAATGTTCGTCCGCCTAAAAAAGAAAAGAAAGAGAAGAAGGAAACACAGGAATGATTAACGTTTCAGGAATATCTGAAAGCAGAGTCGCTCCCGTAGCTGCTTATCTATCGAAAGAAGAAGGTCAAAGCATTATCATCGTACCAAGCGAAAACAGGGCGAAGAGATTGGCAGAGGACCTCTCTTTTTTTGTACGGGACAGAGACATTTATGTTCTTCCATCTGAAGAGCATGTCTTTCTGAAATATGAAGCCAGAAATCATGATATGATGATGGACCGGCTGAAGGCATTGAAGGCACTGCGAACTGGGAATCCGGTAATCGTGATTGCTCCTGTTTCTGCTGCCATAAAAAAGATAACACCACATAATGTTTTCGAAGAAAAAGTGATAAAGATCACTTTAGGGGAAGAACTCGATGTGGAAGAAGTGAAGCAGAGCCTTATGCAAATGGGGTATGAGAGAATGGGCGTGGTAGAATCACGAGGCGAATATAGCATTCGTGGCGGAATCATCGACATATACACGCCAGATGGGGAATATCCATATCGAATCGAGCTTTTTGGAACAGAAGTGGATTCCATTAGAACTTTCGATATAGACACCCAGCGCTCGGTGGAAAACCTGAAGTTCGTGGAAGTGTATCCGGCAGAACAGATTTTGCTGGGAAATGATCAGTTCCGTGAGGCAGCAGACAGGGTGCGCAAAGAATATACGGCCGCGGCAAAACGCATGGAGAAGAAGTCTGAGGAGACGGCTGAGCGTTTGCGCAGGCGAAGAGATGAGTTGGTCGAATATATCGAAAATGTGGCCAATGTGCAGCTTTTGGAAAATTATCTCCACTATTTCTACGACGAGACGGAGTACTTGTGGGACTATATGGAGAGCGGCTGGGTTATGATTGACGACCCCGACCGTGTTTATGAGGCTTTGGATTTACAGAGCAGAGAGCTTCGGGAGGATTTTAAGGTTTTATTGGAGCGTGGGCAGGTTGTTCCTCGTGATGAGGCTCTTTTGTCTGATCGCAGCGATTTTCAGAAGGTGCTTTCTAAGCCGAAGGTTGCGGTATTTACGCCATTTCCAAAGCAGGTTGCGGGCATAGATCAATTCGATAAGCTGTATAACTTGCAGAGCAGGCAGACGCTGATTTTTAATGGTAAGATGAATGTTCTGGAGACGGAACTGAATGCTTATGTAAAAAAGGGTTATACGGTTACGATTGTATGCAGCTCTAAGGAGCGTTTGGAGAATCTGAAGGAGTTCGTCGAAAGAATCGGTCTTTCCGGCAAGCAAAAAGGCGGCGGGGAGATTCTGTTTGAGCATGGAAGTTTGAGCAGCGGCATAGATTTTCCAACGGAGAAGAAGTGCTGGATAAGCGAGCGAGATATATTTGCCAGCCAGAAAACCGGACGCAGAAAGAAAAAGTTCAAGGATAAGGGTCAGAAGATTCAGAGCTTCGCCGACATGCGACAGGGTGACTATGTGGTGCATGAAAATCACGGTATAGGGCGTTTCCTGGGGATTGAGCAGCTGGTAGTGCAAGGTGAAAAGAAGGACTATATAAAGATCAAGTATGCCGGAGATGACATGCTTTATGTTCCTGTGGAGCAGATGGATATCGTCCAGAAATATATCGGTAATGAGGGCAATGCGCCTAAGATGAATAAGCTGTCCGGTGGTGAATGGAAGGCGACGAAGACTAAGGCGAAGGCTGCTATCGCAGTGATGGCGAAGGATTTGATAGATCTTTATGCGCAGCGTCAGATGGAAAAAGGCCATTGTTTTTCTGCGGACACAGTGTGGCAGAAGGAATTTGAAGACAGCTTCCCGTATGAAGAGACTGATGACCAGCTTAGATCCATCGAAGAAATCAAGCAGGATATGGAGAAACCATTCTGCATGGATCGTCTGCTTTGCGGTGATGTAGGCTTCGGCAAAACTGAAGTAGCTGCTCGTGCTTTGTTCAAATGCGTGTCCGACGGCAAGCAGGCGGCAGTCTTGGTTCCTACAACGATTTTGGCGAATCAGCATTACTACACGCTGAAGGAGCGTTTCGAGAACTTCCCGTTTAAGGTGGAGGTCTTATCACGCTTCCGCAGTGATGCGCGAAACCAGCAGACGCTGGATCTTCTCGCCAAGGGGCAGGTGGACTTAGTTATAGGTACTCACAGGCTTCTTTCGAAAGATGTGAAGTTTAAGGATTTAGGTCTTTTGGTGGTTGACGAGGAGCAGCGTTTTGGCGTAGAGCACAAGGAAAAGATTAAACAGCTGAAGAAAAATGTAGATGTTCTCACGTTGTCTGCAACCCCTATTCCTCGTACCTTAAATATGTCTCTCACTGGCATTAAGGATATGTCCCTCATAGAAGAGCCGCCTGAAGAGCGTTATCCTGTGCAGACTTATGTGCTCGAGCAGGACGACCAGCTTCTAAAAGAAATTATAGAGCGCGAGCTGGGCAGGGGCGGCCAGTGCTATGTGGTATTTAACCGTGTTCGGGGAATTCAAAGCATTGCCGATAAGATTGAAGAACTTGTGCCCGATGCTCGTGTTGCAGTGGGACATGGGCAGATGAACGAGCATGCACTGGAAGATGTGATGCTCAGCTTCATAAACGGCGAAAATAATGTGCTTGTAGCAACCACAATTATTGAGTCCGGAATAGACATTCCTAATGCAAATACAATGATAATCATGGACTCCGACAGATACGGATTATCTCAGCTTTATCAGCTGCGAGGCCGGGTAGGCAGATCCAATAAACTGGCATACGCTTATCTGATGTATCAAAAAGATAAGGTGCTGACGGAAGTTGCACAGAAGAGACTGACTGCAATCAGAGAATTCACGGAATTCGGTTCAGGCTTCAAAGTAGCCATGCGTGACTTGGAAATCCGAGGTGCTGGGAATTTATTGGGCACTGAACAAAGCGGTCACATGATGAACATCGGTTACGAACTTTACTGCAAAATGGTTGATGATGCTGTTCGTGGCCTTCAGGGCGAGATTGTAAACGACAACAAGGAAGAAACTTCTGTTGAAATCAAAATGCCTGCATACATTCCGCAGTCCTATATTTCAGACGAATCGCTGAAGCTGCAAATGTATAAGAAGATTGCTACTATTCACAATTATGATGATGAAGATGAAATAATCGACGAGATGCTGGACAGATTCGGCGATGTACCTCGAGAAGTTGTCAACCTGGTGAAAATTTCTCACATTCGCTATCTGGCCGAAAATCTTTCGGTGAGCCGTATTCATCAGCAGAACGGCAAGTTAGTATTCCAGTTTGGAAAAAAGAATCCGCTTAGCGGGTTTGCTCTCATGAATGTCACGGCAAAATATGCTCAGCGGGTGTTCATTCACGGCGGGGTGGAGCCTTTCATCAGGCTGACTACGGAGCCTAAAAAGCTGCTTGACGATGCCATAAACTTGCTTGAGACTATCGATGCGGATAAAAAGGTAAATTAATAAGGTGAATAAAAAAGAGGTGTGCGCGAAAGTGAAATCATGTCCTGTGATTTGCTTTTCGGCATACCTCTTTTGTTTGCGTTTTTCTGTTTCCTTTGCTAACTTTCCATTTGACGAGCCAGGAACGATGCTCCGATTTCTGCAGCAGTGCGCTCCGAGTCACTGATAACCTTTGGAACTTTGGGTAAGATAGTAATCGAACCGATCGGGTCGCCCTGGGAAACAATGGGGACCACTATCTTGGAGTCGTTGAAGAAACGATTTTTGCTCTGTATGATTTTATCCAGCTCCACATCAACTTTTGCATCGTAGTATTCCTTCCTTTCAGGCCCTGCAGCGGCGATAACTTGATCCGTGTCAGAAACGATAACGGTGCTCCCCAGCAGCTTGGCGGCAGTATCTGCATATTCTTCAGCGAATTGTCCCAGTTCACCTATTGGCGAGTACTTCTTGAGAACTATTTCGCCTGAGCCACTTGTGTAGATTTCCAGTGGGTCGCCTTCTCTAATGCGTAAAACTCTGCGGATTTCTTTGGGAACAACGATGCGCCCCAAGTCGTCAATTCTTCTAACGATACCTGTTGCCTTCATATAAATCTCCTTTGCTTCGAATTTACAGTAATATTGTTTACGGACAGGAAATTTTTATGTATGGATTTTTAGGAGTGGGGAAATGTATTGTTATTTTTGCTCATCTACCGACGGCACCATCCCCGCATACGCCTTAAGCATATCCGGCGTGCTGGTATAATAGCGCACATTTTTGTTCATGGCAACTATGGCAGCCATTTCCTCATCTGTCAACTCGAAATCAAACACCTCAAAATTTGATTTAATATGTTCAGGATTTTTTGAACCAGGGATGACGATATTACCTGCCTGAATGTGCCAGCGAAGAATAACCTGAACCGCAGACTTACCATATTTCTTGCTGTCTTTATTCACATAAGTGTTTGTACCGCCTTTGCTATTTCACTAATCAGCGT
>CAZLJV010000116.1:0-5264 GCA_964559965.1 uncultured Oscillospiraceae bacterium
GCAGATTTTGCGAAGAAGACGGAATGATAGACGGAATGACAGCCGCTACAGCACCGCCTCTTACGGCATCGCCTAAAAAGTCCATGCCATTCTTCTCCGAGCCGGGGATTGCGAAGAACACGCAGCCAGGCTCAGCTTCCTCCGAAAAGTAAATCAATTTGCTCACTTCTTTGTCCTCTGTGCCCTGAAGCAGCTTATGCTCCAGACCTTCGGTCAAATCCGCCAGTTTCATGTTGACTCCCTTTCGTCATACTATTTTTGTTATTTAATTAATATCAGTTGCCGCTATTCTTTGTATACATAGACAACCGTACCTCGTTTCACCTTGGTGCCGGCCTTAGGATACTGGCCCTTCACCACGAAGTTATCATCATCCTTGGTGTTGTCAGGACGGCTGTACTTCAACTCTTTGCCGCCGATTATGCCTGCGGCCTCACTGAATTCCACGCCAGTTACATCTGGCACAACTGTATAATTTCCTTCGATTTCCTTCTGTTCCTCAGCAGTATATTCCGGTTCAACATTTAGATAACGAAGTGTATCTTCTAAAATTTCCTTGGCAATAGGTGCTGCAACCTGTGAGCCGTAAAACGCACCCTTAGGGCTGTCGATAACCACCAGAATTGACACCTGCGGATCGTCCATAGGCGCCATGCCTAAGAAGGACGAGTAGTAATACTTACCATACCTGCCGGAGCCGGCCTCAACCTTGTTGGCAGTACCGGTTTTGCCGCCCACACGATATCCTGGAATTTTTGCAGTTCCGCCACCGCCGTCGGATACTACATATTCCATGATTTCACGCATTTCGCGCGCAGTCTTGGAAGAAAGCACCTTTCTGACTACGGTAGTTTCATATTCCTCTACCACATTTCCATCGGAGTCCGTCAGCGCCTTTACATAGTGAGGCTGAAGCAGATCTCCGCCGTTTCCGATGGCATTTACAGCAGTCAGCAACTGAATCGGTGTCAGAGAAATACTCTGACCATATCCCATCGTTGCAAGTTCCACAGGGCCTACGCTTTCTAAATTATACATGATTGAACCAGTTTCACCCGGATAATCCACGCCCGTCTTATCTGTGATGCCATAAAGCCCCAGATACTTATAGAATGTAGCCGCTCCCATTTTCATGGCAATCTTAGCATGTGCCGGATTGCAGGAGTTACCCACCGCCTGTTTCACAGTCTGCGTACCGTGGTCACGAGCACTCCAACAGTGAAGATTTATCCCAGACACATTTACATAAGTATTACAGGTAAAAGTGTCATGAAGGCTGATTACCTTTTCCTCAAGGGCAGATGAAGTAGTCAGCAGCTTAAAAGTCGAACCCGGTTCGTAAGTATCGCTGACGATTGGATTTCTCCACAAATCAAACAGATACTGGTTCTGCTCCGCAGCCGACAGTTTAGAAAACTTTTTCAAAGCATCTTCATCGTCTGGTTCAGTAGCATTATTCGGATCAAAACCCGGCGAAACAACATTGGCTAAAATCTCTCCAGTGTTCGGATTCATTATCAAGCACATGATTCTATCCGCATCAGTTTCTTCCATGCCCTTAGCTACAGCCTTTTCAGCATAATACTGAATCGCCTCATCTATGGTCAGAACTACATTAAGACCGTCCTGTGCTTCATGGTATTCTTCAGAGCCGTCAAGCAGCTCATTGCTGTTTACATCTACATTTCTCACCCAGCGCCCAGCGACACCACTTAAATACTGGTCGTATTCCAGCTCGATTCCGGTTCTGCCTGCATTATCATCATTTACACTCCCCAAAACCTGTGATGCGAAGTTTCCTAAGGAATAATATCTGCGTGTATCTTCTGAGATTTGAAGTGCTGAAATGCTGAGCTTGCGTATTGCATCAGCTGCATCTTTGTCTAAATATTTAGCAACTCGAACCAGAGCTTCTTCTCTTGTAAGCCTTGTTCTAACAAGGTCTACTTTTTCACCTGTAATATCTGCCAGCTGCTCTGCAAGTGCGTTTATTTCGTTCTCAGACTTAGCTTCCTTCAGCTGTGCCGGACGAACCCAAACGGAATAGCAAGTTATACTGCTTGCTAATTCCTTTCCATTTCTATCATAAATGGTTCCTCTTTTAGCTGCTATCGGCACGTCTTGAGTCTGCTGATCGCGAGCTTTCTGTGTAAGCTCATCGGCACGGACAATCTGGTGCCAGCCGACACGAAACAACAGTCCCACCATGACCAGCGACAGAAGAACAAAACCTATGACTATTCGCTTTCGTTGTTTAACTGTAACTGCATTTTTCATAGTTTAACCACAATTCCCCTTTATATAATGACAAAGAGCCAGACTTCGCTTGCTGCTATGTAGTTGTCTGGCTCGTAATTTATGAAATTATTCTTAATATGTATATTTCATTCAATCTTGTACTATTCGTATGCCTTTCGGCGTAGCACCGCCGAAAAATCTTCCATAAGAACTGTATCCTCAGTTATGTAGATGCACTGATTGCTCTTAGGATAATTCATATTCAGCTTTTTCATTGCATAGGATTCAATCTGCTCTATGCTTGTGCTGCTGTCAATTTTCATATTCAGAGTATCAATTTCGTCTTCAATGAGAAGGTTAGCCTTAGTAATATCATTAATGCTGCACTGAATGCTTGCTGCATACGCATTGATAACTAACAGACCGATAAGCAGTACGCCTATCACAACAGCTATGCCGATGAGCTGTCTAAGTTCCTGAATGGATATAGCCTGCCCTGATGTTTCAGTGCTTATCACATTACCTTCGCTGCCAGCTGGCTGCGGATTCTGAGGGCGCTGGCGAGTGCGGCGAACACGTTCCTGATATTCCTTATATCCATTTTCGCCTTCTCTTTCCGGATAACCAGCTGTATATCCAGCCTGATATGCTGTAGCACCAGATGAAAGCGGTGTATATTCATAATAACGAGACATATTTTTTTTATCTTCAGTCATGATATCTCCTAATCACTATCTACTAATCACATCTACTTTTTTCCGTTACTTTTTATTACTTTTTCTCTGCTACACGCAGCTTAGCACTGCGAGAGCGAGGATTTTCTTCCAGTTCCTCTTCAGATGGAACGATTGGTTTACCTGAAATCTTGCGAATGTCAGGTTTCTTTCCGCATACACACACCGGAAATTCCTTAGGACAAGTGCAAGGATTTACACGCCTTGCAATAATGTCCTTTACAATTCTGTCTTCGAGAGAATGGAATGTAATCACGCAAAGTCTGCCCTTCGGAGCAAGCACATCACAAAAGGCTTCAATCGCTCTTTCCAGCTGACCAAGCTCATCATTTACATGTATTCTCAAAGCCTGGAAAGTTCTCTTAGCTGGGTGCGGACCATCTCTTCTGGCTGCTGCCGGAATCGCTGCCTTTATTACATCTACCAACTCTGCTGTAGATTCCAAAGGTTTCTCATCTCTGCGCTTTACGATAAAATCCGCAATTCGAGATGCCCAGCGTTCCTCACCATACTTGGAGATTATCTCCTTCAGTTCCTTAGCATCATAAGTATTTACTACATCATATGCAGTCAAATCATCCTGCTGATTCATTCTCATGTCCAACGGTGCGTCCTGCATATACGAAAATCCTCTCTCCGGATTATCAAGCTGGAATGAGGACACGCCTAAGTCCAGCAGAGCACCGTCGATTTCATCTATTCCCAATTCATCTAATACATCTTTAATGTCAGAATAATTGCTCTGCACAAAAATCTTCTTGCAAGGATATTCTGCCAGTCGAGCCTGAGCTGCCTTATGCGCATCTAAGTCTCTGTCGATTCCTATAAATGTTCCCTCTGCGCTGAGTCTGCTGCAAATTCCGCTGCTGTGACCGCCGCCGCCCATGGTTCCATCTACATAAATCCCATCTTCTTTTATATTTAATCCCTCCATGCACTCATCAAAGAGGACTGACGTGTGTTTAAATTCCATATCTTATTGTTGCTCCTCTCTTAGAAATTGTATTCCTTAAGTGCAGCAGAGAATTCCTTCGTATCCATTCTGCTGTCGTTCTCAGGTGCAGCCCATGTATCTCTGCCCCAAAGCTCAATCTTCTTCATAGCACCGATTGTAACCAGTTCTTTATCTATTCCTGCATATTCCTTCAGTTCCTGTGGAATTACGATTCTGCCCTGCTTATCAAGCTCACATTCCACCGCATTTCCGCAAAAATGTCTGATAAAAGCACGAACCTTCGGATCTGACTCAGGCAGCTGCATAACCTTCTCCATCTGCTTCTCCCAATCTGCCATGGTATAAATGTTCAGGCAAATATCCAGACCCTTTGTCAAAATACATCGAGTGCCAAGTTCTGCTCGCATTTTAGCTGGAACTATCACACGATTCTTGCCGTCTATTGAATTGTGCGTGGTTCCCATGAACATAGAGACAATCCCCCAAACTAAAATGATACTATCACCACTATACACCACAACAGCCCACAAATCAAGATTTTTTAGGGCTGTTTTTGAAGTTTTTCACCCCCTGCCTAAAAAAATCATATATTGTAAGCAGGATACTGCTGCCTCTATAGGCTGCATTTCACCCTAAAATATAATATGAAATGAGGTTATTCTATGAACTGTCAAGAGATGCCTAATATTCGTCCAGACAGCAATCTGGTTTACCTGAATAAAATTTACTTCAGTGACAGTCAGGTTTCCTGTCCCATTTTATACGATCTGACAACTACGGCTGAAACCTTCACACAGCAGCTCACCTTCGGCTCGATCCCAGCAAGTCATACCTGCACCTGTGGCGGCTCAGCCGGTCATACAGGCTGTGGCAGCTGCGGCTGTTCATGCAGCAACAGTGCCGGTTGCGGCTCGCCATGCTCATGCTGCTGTTGCTGCTGTGACTGCGGAAACAGCTGCTCCGATTTCACCGTAACGGCAAATACCACCTTCACCATTACAGATGCAAGCATCGAAGTTTCGACATTCAGACCAAGTGAAGACAGCACATTCTCCGCTCCCAATGTAACAGTGGACGGATTCCCCGTTACAGCACTCCAGCTGGTCAACGGCCAATACCAAGCCGACCTTTCCGGCATAATGGCAGATATCACGAAATGTCCTTGCACCCAACCCCCAGCACCACGCTGCCGCTGCCTCCCAGATGATCGCTGCATAACCACCTGCACCAACGGCGGTCACTTTTTCATGGCACAAGTTCCCGGCCCATGGGTTTTAGGCGCGACCATCATCTTACGAGGCACTGCGAAAAACGGCTCGCGCACATGCTCATTCCAC
>CAZLJV010000117.1:0-5062 GCA_964559965.1 uncultured Oscillospiraceae bacterium
GAAAAAAGACCGCCCGTTTTTATGAGCAGTCTTTCATAACATTTTCAAAATAACTAAAGATAGTCCCTCATCTTCATTGCCAGACTTTCCTCCATGGAAATGAGCTTTTTGGCTATATCCTTGGAGTGCTCATCGGCAGCGGCATATTGATTCAGATAGCGTGAAAGGGATTTCACACCCATATTGCAGCCGTCAATAATCAAGTCTGCAATGGTATGGTCCCCCGCATCTACAGCCATCATTACATTAGTCTTTATCCATGACATACTCTTTGCCATGGCTCCGGGCTCTTTTTCGCATCTGCCGTAGCTTTCCAGCAGTTTTTCTGTTTCCTCGCCCAGACGGTTATGCTCATCTTTCGAAGATGAGAGAATTTCCTTCAATTTTCTGTCCTCTGCAGATTCCAGAACCTCATCGATGGATGCCGTTCCCATCTTTATGCCTGCGCTGCATTCTCTGAGCAGACTGATTGTATCCTCATGTACCATAATAACACCCCCTACTTAGGTATTATGTGCATCAATATTATTACTATCCCCGGTTAAAGGATTATTCCGGTATGATGTTTACAATTTCCTGAGACTTAACCGCTGCTTCAACCAGCCCCTCCACATCCAGCTTGCTTTCCGATTCCAGAATTCTCTCCAGCTTCGGTTTTGTGGTAGGATGCTTAGGCAGGAATACTGTGCAGCAGTCCTCGTAAGGCTGGATAGAAGTTTCGAAAGTACCGATTTCTTGAGCCTTGTCCATAATATCAGTCTTATCCATTGCAATAAGCGGACGCATAACAGGCATGGAAACAGAAGAATCTGTAACCACCAGAGCCTCAGCAGTCTGGCTGGCAACCTGACCCAGATTTTCGCCAGTGATGAGCATCATGCAGCCTGTGTCACGAGCAATACGCTCAGCAATACGCATCATAAACATACGAACATGAATTGTAGTTTCGTCCTCTGGACAATTCTGCACAATCTGTTCCTGAATAGGCAGCAGGTTGACACAGTGCAGCTTAAATCTGCCACAATAAGAAGCAACGATTCGAGCCAGATCCTCAACCTTCTCCTGCGCACGAGGGCTGGTATATGGATAAGAGTGGAAGTGAACAGCCTCGATGAGCATACCACGTTTTGCCATCATCCAAGCAGCCACCGGGCTGTCGATACCGCCAGACAGCAGCACCATGCCCTTGCCGTTTGTGCCCAGAGGCAGACCGCCGAAGCCCTGAATCTTCGCATCGTAAATATACGTTCTGTCAGAACGAACATCAACATGCAGCAAAACATCAGGTTCGTGAACATCAACCTTCAGAACCTTGCAGCCTATCAGCACCTGCGCACGAGGGCTGGTATATGGATAAGAGTGGAAGTGAACAGCCTCGATGAGCATACCACGTTTTGCCATCATCCAAGCAGCCACCGGGCTGTCGATACCGCCAGACAGCAGCACCATGCCCTTGCCGTTTGTGCCCAGAGGCAGACCGCCGAAGCCCTGAATCTTCGCATCGTAAATATACGTTCTGTCAGAACGAACATCAACATGCAGCAAAACATCAGGTTCGTGAACATCAACCTTCAGAACCTTGCAGCCTATCAGCACCTTAGCACCGATGATTCTGCCGATTTCAGGAGATTTTACCGGGAAAGTCTTGTCAGCACGCTTGCCTTCAACCTTAAATGTCTTTACGCCCTTCTCCTCAATCAGATTCATCATGTACTTCACAGCCTCTTCCCCGATTGCATCGATGTCAGACGGAGCCTCAACCGCATGGCTGATGGACGCCACCCCGAAAACCTTGGAAATCTGCTTGATAATAGTCTTAATATCTAAGTCTTTGTCAGCGCGGACAAAAATCAGCCCCTCCTGACGCTTCACATTAACGCCGCCCTCGAAATCCTTCAGGTTGCGCTTGATGCGGTCAACTAACATTCTTTCAAAATATGGCTTATTCATGCCCTTCAGAGCAACCTCACCGCAACGCACAATGAGAATATTTTGTTCGTTCATAATTCCTCCTATTTTTCAAAAATTTCACCCGAAATTTTTATCTAAAGCTGCCTAAACGGCGGAATCTCGCCACCGCAGCCTTCACTTTTTCCAATGTATAATCCATTTCTTCGATTGTGTTGAATTCACTGAAACTGAAGCGGATTGCGCCTTCGATTTCCTTGAATTTCAGCCCCATTGCCTCCAAAACATGACTCTGCCCCTTCTTGTTGGAAGAGCATGCCGAGCCGGTCGAAACGAAAATTCCCTCCGTCTCAAGAGTGTGCAGCAAGACCTCGCCGCGAGTTCCCAGGAACGAAACGTTTAATACCGATGGAGCACCGTCCTCTGGGCTGTTTACAATTATATCCTTGATTTCACTGCGGATTCCGTTGAGCAGATACGCCCTTGCCTCAGCCATCGCTGCCGTTCTCCCTGCAAAATCTTTCTGCATCATCTCTACGGCGCAGCCAAAGCCTGCGATTCCAGGTGTATTTTCAGTCCCAGAGCGCATATGGCGTTCCTGCCCACCACCGATCATAAACGGTGTCAGATTGATGCCCTTTCTCACATAAAGACCGCCGATGCCCTTTGGCCCATGAATCTTGTGACCGCTGACAGAGAGAAAATCTACGCCGCGGTAGTCAGATCTTAGGTTCAATGGGATTTTGCCAAATGCCTGAACAGCATCGCTGTGAAGCAAAATATCCGTCTTATGTTCCTTGTTATAGCGATTCTTCAGCTCAACAATTTCCTTAATCGGCATTATTGAGCCAGTCTCATTGTTGACACCCATAACAGAAATCAAAATAGTTTCATCGTCTATCGCCGATGAAAGTTGTTCCATGTTGAGGCGACATTTATCATCAACTCCGATATATTCCACGGTGTAACCCATGGATTCCAGACGGCGCGCCGGCTCCAGAATCGCCGGATGCTCCACCTTCGTAGTGATAATCTTCTTTCCACTTCTCTTTCTTGCCTGCGCCACACCGCTTAATACGGTATTGTCCGACTCAGTACCCCCTGAAGTAAAATACACCTCATCTTCAGAGGCACCAATCGCCTGCGCAAAGATTTTGCGGGAAGCGCGAACGTTCTTCTCCGCTTCGACACCCATTAGGTGGAGAGACGACGGATTTCCGTAAGTATTTCTCATCACCTCTGCCATGGTGTCAGTCACCCGGTCATACTGCCGAGTGGTCGCACTATTATCCAGATAAACTTGCATACGAGTCCTTTCTATTTTTTCCATATATATCAAAATTTATTCTAACGACTTGTCCACTTCCGCATCAGTTACCACATTCATCCAGCGCTTGGAATAATATCTATAATAGCACCAGATTACCTTGATCACTTCCGAAATATTGCTTACGGCCATAGCCCAGTGCAGCGGAAGATGCAGCACCAAAACGGATATAAACGCCAATGGCACTTGCACCAGCATATTCATTCCCACATCTACATACATGCAAATCACGGTGTCGCCGCCCGAACGGAAAATACCGCAAATCATCATATACTCCAGCATTTTCGGCGTCATAAAAATTCCGTACACCAGCAGTGCCTTCATGAGCATAGCCGTCGTATCCGTATCGAAACCGTAAATATCTGCCACCGGTCCGCGCATGAGCAGAATTACAGCGGTCATGACAATGTTCAAACACCATGTAATCTTCATAATTCTCTTGCTGCTGCGCCACGCCACCGGCATGTTTCCTTTTCCAAGTTCCTCGCCGACGATTACCGAAGCTGCGTTTCCCACGCTGAAATATACTGTCTGCGCAAAATCCGTTACCGTCACCGCTATCTGAGTAATGGCTAATGCTGATGCGCTGATTTTTCCGAATGCCATATACATGAGCGACACTGAAATTGCCCACAGACCTTCTGTTAAAATAACCGGAACTGCTGTTTTCATCACATTTTTGAACAAGTCCGCAGAAAAAGACAGCATTTCTCTGATGCCAGCCTTAAGCGGATGTGTTTTGCGCAGGTAAACGGACGAGAGCATTGCGATGCACTCAAGAACACGCGCAATCAGTGTGGCATATGCAGCACCTTCTACGCCCAGCTCCGGCATACCCATTTTACCGTAAATGAGCAGGTAGTTCAGGAATATGTTCGCAAAAATCGCTACAGCATTGATAGTCGTTGGCACTTTCAAATCCTGAATAGCTCTGGAATTGTATGTTATCACGAAGCTAAGGCTTGCGCAAAGATATGAAAAACATGCGATTCGCAGGTATTTCGTACCTAAAATTATGACTTCTCCCTCGTCTGTAAAGAGGGATACGAGCTGAGGTGCGAACCACCATGCGCCAATAACCGTAGGGATAGCCACAGCCAGACACATGAGATAGTCGATACCTAAGATTTTGCGAAGGCTAGCGATATCTCGAAGCCCCCAATATTGTACGGAATAAACGGCTGCGCCACTGAAAATTCCAAAAATAACGATGCTGTATATAAAATATATCTGGTTGGCTGCGCCCACGGCCGCCAGTGCGTTTTCGGACACCTTTCCGACCATGATTGTGTCGACCAGATTAAGTCCCACGGAAACAACCTGCTGAATCAATACAGGAATTCCTATTTTTAGTAACTTATTATAAAAAATGCTTTTTTCTGAATTCAGGTTAGTCATTTCGCTCATTTTACAGCCCTCCACTTTATAGAATATCACACTGCACTATCATTCGTCAAACAAAAAGAGTCCTGCTCCGGGAACTTCCCGTCGCAGGATCTCTTAAATGAATCAGATTTAACAGATTTAATTATGACTTGGTTGTGGCTTGTTTGAAGCCGGTCTTGTTTCGGCTTACTTAGCGTAATCGATGGCTCTTGTTTCGCGCACAACATTGACCTTAATTTGACCTGGATATTCCAGTTCAGCTTCGATCTTCTTAGAAATTTCGCGTGCTAAGAATACGATTTCTTCGTCGTTAACTGCATCTGGCTTAGCAATAATGCGAATTTCACGGCCAGCCTGAATTGCAAAGGACTTTTCAACACCTGGTGTAGTATTGGCAATTTCTTCTAACTTTTCAAGTCTCTTAATATAAGCGTCCAGAGT
>CAZLJV010000118.1:0-5042 GCA_964559965.1 uncultured Oscillospiraceae bacterium
CGTGTGACCAGTATATAGGAATAACTTGTGTCTGTCAACAAAAAAATAAATTTTTTTTTGAATATTTTCATAAATTTAGCACTTTGCCGCTTTTTCTCGAAAAAGTACAGAAAAAACACCCAAAAAGCGGCGAAAAACCAGCACAAAACTCGTTAAATATGTTAAAATCTCACCATGGATACAAACTACTTAAAAAATTTAACAGATCAACAGCTGCAGGCAGCCTGCAGTATCGACAAGCCGACAATGCTGCTGGCAGTTCCGGGAAGCGGAAAGACGACCACTTTAGTCAGCAGGCTGGGATATATGATATACGAGTGCAACATTCCGGCGGAGAAGATTTTGACAATAACATATACAGATGCGGCGAGCCGTGACATGAAGGCAAGATTCGTGCGCATGTTTGGAAGTGAAGGCAGTAATAGAAACGATGGCTGCGAAAATGTCGCTGATGTGAAGTTTCAGACCATAAACGCATTTTGCCAGGCGGTCATATACCACTACAGCCGAAAAAAGGGCAGCGAACCATTCCAATTGCTGGACAAGAATATTGAGATTCTAAAGGAGGTCTATCTTAAAGTTCAGCAGGAACGCCCGCAGGATTCCGATTTGAAGGACCTTCAGCTCATCATAACCCACATAAAAAACCAAATGCTGAAAAAGCCACAAATCGCAGAGCTTAAACACGAAAGAATGAAGATTTCGGAGCTTTACGAAGCATACCGCCAGACTATGCGAGACAGAGGACTGATGGATTACGACGACCAGCTTGTGTACGCATGGCTGATTTTGAACCAGCACCCCGACATTCTGAAATATTATCAGAAACGTTACCCCTATATCTGCGTAGACGAGGCTCAGGACACCTCACGAATCCAGCATGAAATCATTCGCCTCCTCGCTTCCGCTGAGCAAAATCTGTTCTTAGTGGGTGACGAGGATCAAAGCATTTACGGCTTCCGTGGGGCTTATCCTCAGGCTTTGATGGAATTTAAGGAGATTTATCCCCAGGGACAGGTTTTGCTGCTGGAGCAGAATTTCCGCTCTACGCCGCAGATTGTAACTCATGCGGACAGTTTTATAGCTCGAAACCGCGACCGATATGTGAAGCACATGTTCACAAATCGTGAAAGCGCTAAGCAGGTTCAACGCCTCCCCGTGGAGCGTTCCAAACAGTATGAAGAGCTTGTGCGTTTAATCGAAGAAGCTAAAAGCACTGGTGAGGAGGATTGTGATACGGCTATTTTATACAGGAATAATGACAGTGCAATTCCGGTGATATACCAATTGATGAAGGCTAAAATTCCGTTCCGAATGCGTGGCATGGACGCCAGCTTTTTCAATGCACCTGCCGTTCAGTTTGTTCGTGATGTGTTCAATTTCGCATACGATACCTCAAACTGCGAAATATTCCTTCGGATTTACTGGAAATTGGAAAGCTATATAAATAAGGAAGACGCATACAGAGCTGCAGAGGCTTGTCGCTTAGGTCAGGCAGAAAATCCACTTGATGCAATGCTTCGCATGAATAACATAATGAGATATAAAAAGGATAGTATTCGCCAACTAAAAGGCAGCTTTATGGCTATCAGAAATCACAACGCTGCAGCTGCCATAGACGTCGTCACACAGATGTTCAGAAAGCAAAATGACGATGAACGCATATTCCTGCTTCGCCAGCTTTCTGAGGTTAATGAGTCGTCCGAGGACTTTCTGAACAAGCTGGACACCCTGCAAAATCTCATGGAAAAGGGTCGTCGCAGTCCCAAGGCGCATGTTGTGCTAAGCACTATTCACTCAAGCAAAGGCCTTGAATTCGATAGGGTTATTATAATCGATGCCTTTGATGGGATACTGCCGTCATGTGATGATGAAGAGGAAAGGCGAATTTTCTATGTAGCTGCTACGAGAGCTAAGAACGAGCTTACAATTCTTTCATACAAGTCTAAACCGTCCCAGTTCGTAGACGAATTCTTTCAGCGTGACAAGCGTGACAAGTGTGACAAGCGTGAAAAGGTTGAAAAGAGTGGCATAGGCATGAGACGAAAAAATATAGAAAGACCGAAACAGAATCAGACTCCTGCAGTTACTTTTGAAAAAGGAGAGCGTGTGGAACACGATGTCTATGGATGCGGAACGGTAAAGCATGTAGATGAAAAAAGAGTAGAAGTTATGTTCGATGATAACAAACCGAAAAGGTTCTTAAGCCAGCGTGCAGGTGAATTCCTGCGCAAGTTCTAAGAATGAAAATATTATAAAGTACACAAAAAGACCTGCGAGAGCGACTTCGCAGGTCTTTTCTTTGTGGCGGAGATGGTGGGATTCGAACCCACGCCCCGGTTGCCCGGGCTGCCGCATTTCGAGTGCGGTCCCTTGAACCTCTTGGGTACATCTCCCAGTCTCCACGAGTCGGTACCTTGCTGAAGGGTACCTAAATGCTGCTAATGCTGATTAAATCAGCTATATTAGAATACCACACTAGCGGAAATATTACAAGTGATTTTTTATAATCGTATTTCATTGCAATTAAATTTGCAATTAAATTCGCTGCGTGGTATGATGGCTTCATGAAAAAGAAAATTGAAATCGTAGTAGCAAATCCATCAGGGAACATAACCATATTCGTAAAAACGCATTGCTTGCAGGCACAATATCAGAAGATTGCCACACAGCTTTTGGCATTGGAGAAGCTGGGAGCTGAGCAGGTTGCCTTTGTGCGCCACTGCGGTGATGCAGCAGATATTGACGGTGCTATGGATATGTGCGGAATGGAATTTTGCGGAAATGCGTCCAGAGCGTTTGCGCTTATGCTGGCTCAGGATGAACATAAAATAGGAAAAATCACTAAAAGAGTGCAGGTCAGTGGCTGCGAAGAACCTTTGACGGTGGAGGTAGACATGGAGAGTCAGAGGGCGAAGATTCGCATGCCAAATCCTAAGTCCTGCGAAAAAATAGATGATAAGTGTATTGTGGATTTTGGTGGGATTCTGCATATGATTGTAGAAGACGAAATTCCAAGTGAGGAATGCTTCAAACAGTATTGTAAGGAAATTTACAGGCGTGGTAATCCGCCTGCTGCCGGCGTGATGTTTTGGGACAGTGCTGAAAAAAAGATGACACCGGTTGTTTATGTAAAAGATGTGGATACAGTGTATTTCGAAGGGTCCTGTGGTTCGGGTACCACTGCACTGGCGGCAGCTCGTGCCCTTGATTGTGAAGACGGAACATATACATGGTCTGTGCCGCAGCCTGAAGGGGTAATCGATGTGACAGCAGTTGTAAGGGACAGAAATGCCGAAGAAATCTATATAGACAGCACCATCGTCATAGGCAAGCCTATGACGATGGAAGTGGAAATCTGATTAGAGCAAGACGGTTACAGTTTGGACGGATTGAGCTTGTCGATGGTTGGGTGAACCTGGTAAAAATCGCGAAGCTCTTCGTACTGGCGCTGTGCTCGTGCCGCTTTGGCAGCAGCAGCTCGAACGATGGCCGACTGCTCTCTTCTGTCAGCGCCAGATGCAGCCGCCTTTATAGCTTCCTCGGCAGCATCTGTTTTTACAGCCTTAATCATAATATTTCGAGCAGTATGCTCTAAACTTGTAAACTCAATCATAGCTACATCATAACCGCAAGCCTCAAGTTTAAGTCCGCGAAGACCGTCTGTAAGATATTCAGTCAGGCGGTCTTTTAGAATTCCGTGCTTGAGCATAGGCTGGTGGACAGGGCTTTGAATCTGGCTGAACAGCTCGTGCTGACAGCAAGGAACGCTGAGAATTACTCGGGTATTCCATGAAACAGCATTCATAAGCGCATAGTCGGTAGCAGTATCACAAGCGTGGAGTGTTACAACCATGTCTGCGTGATCACTTGTATAATCTGCAATATCGCCCATGAGGAACTTCAGCTCATCATAGCCCAAGTCACGGGCAACCTTGTTACAGAAATCGATTACATCAGTCTTCAGATCCAGGCCGATAATTTCAACATTACGCTGCTTCAAAACCTTCAGATAATAGTAGATAGCGAAGGTGAGATACGCTTTGCCGCAGCCGAAATCTATAATCTTGAGAGGGCGGTCGGACTGGTCAGATTTTGGGAGGTAAGGAAAGACATCTTCCACAATCTCCAGGTAACGGTTGATCTGACGGAATTTACCGTAGTGCTTCTTGAATACACGGCCGTCACGGTCCATTACGCCCAGGCGAATGAGAAAATCGCAAGGAGTTCCGTCTGGAATTATATAGTTTTTCTTGTGATTATGCTCAAGATTGCCCTGTTTTTTAGTGCCGCCTTTTCGTGATACCTTCGGTGTGGACGGCTTGGAAGCCAGAACCTGAATGTCTTCGCCTTCCATAAAAATGTTAATTTGCTTAAATTCTTCAGTTATGAGATCCAGAGATTTAGTGATTGCCTGAGCAGCGTCTAAATTTTCGTGGGTCACTTTTTTTTCAAAGGTATATTCAACCTGATATACCAGCTGCCCACCGATGCGAACTGGGCGTATGGTTGCCTTCTGACATTCCTGGGACTTCTTACGCTTGCCGCCGAATATCATCTTTATCAATTTCTCTTCGTGGAATATTTCTTCGAAGAGTGCGTTCATTTGCTTCATATTATATCTTTTCCTCCATTGGGTTTTAGCTTGTTTCAGACTTACAGTATAACATATGACGGACAATTTTGAAAGTGGGAATGGTTCGATTGATTATGGTTCTATGAATTACGGTTCGATGAATGGAACTCCGAGAATATCTGCGACGGACAGAGCTAAGTTTTCGCCGATGGCTTCTATGTTATTTATTATCCAGGTTGCGTCGTCGTAGTTATCGTGATATGCAACCTCGACGAGAACAGATGGTGCTTTAGTTCTGCGAAGCTCAGCCAGTGTTGTGGTTGGAACGGCAGTGACTAATTCAGGAAGAGGATAAATCAGCTTAAGGTTGTTGGCTACGATTTCTGCGGCAGATCTTCCGCGGCTGCTGTCGCGATAATAGTACACATCGGGACCTCGCAGTATTCCAGCCAGGTTTGGAGGGGCG
>CAZLJV010000119.1:0-5039 GCA_964559965.1 uncultured Oscillospiraceae bacterium
ATATTGACTCCGATTACAGTAATGGTAGAAGTCGTATTAGACATCATAATTCCACTGATAATGGCAGACCTGATCGACAAGGGAATCGAGCAGGGGGACATGAATGTAATTATGAAATACGGCGTGATTCTGCTGGTTACAGCATTATTAGCATTGTTTTTCGGTGCGTTATCAGGCCGATTGGCAGCCGTGGCATCGGCAGGCTTCGCAAAGAATTTGCGTCAGGCGATGTATTATAAGGTGCAGGATTATTCCTTCTCCAACATCGACCATTTCTCTACAGCCAGCATCGTAACTCGTCTGACCACAGACGTTTCCAATGTGCAGATGGCATTTCAGATGCTCACACGTATAGCAGTTCGTTCACCGGGAATGCTGGTATTCGCACTGGTTGCAGCATTTAAGATTGATGCACAGATGTCTCTGATATTCTTATGCATCATCCCGATTTTAGGTGTAGGTCTTTATCTGATTATGACGAGAGTACATCCTATCTTTAATCGTGTATTTAAGAACTATGATAAGCTGAATAATGTAGTACAGGAAAATCTGTATGGCATTCGTGTAGTAAAGTCTTTTAACAGACAGCAGCATGAATCTGAAAAGTTCCGTCAGATGTCTGGCGGCATTTACGGTGACTTCGTTAAGGCAGAAAAACTTATGGCACTTAACTCACCACTGATGCAGACTTGTATGTATATGTGTATTCTGCTGATCTCCTGGTTCGGTGCTAAGGCTATTATTGCATCTGGAAATGATGCAGCAGCTGGTCTTTCTACAGGTGAACTGCTCAGCCTTATCACTTATGTTATGCAGATTCTCATGAGCTTGATGATGCTCTCCATGATCTTCGTAATGCTGACTATGGCTCGTGCATGTGCAGAGCGTATCATCGAAGTTTTAGATGAAGAAAGCGATATTAAGAACCCTGAAAATCCTGTTATGCAGGTTGCAGACGGCAGCGTTGTATTCGACCATGTAAATTTTGCATACAAGCGCCATGGAAAAGCAGAAGATGGTAAGCAGGCTGAACATCACGGCGGTAATGCACTTAACGATATTTGCTTAGATATCAAAGCAGGTGAAACTGTAGGTATCCTCGGCGGAACAGGTTCGTCTAAGTCCACACTGGTACAGATGATTCCTAGACTTTATGATGTGGAAAGCGGCAGCGTAAAGGTTGGCGGAGTTGATGTTCGAAATTACGATATTGAAACTCTTCGTAAGGAAGTTGCCATGGTACTTCAGAAAAATGTTCTTTTCTCTGGTACAATTCGTGAAAACCTGCGTTGGGGTGATGAAAATGCCACAGATGCAGATATTGAAAGAGTATGTAAATTAGCATGTGCAGATGAATTCATCAGCCAGATGCCAGATGGATATGATACTCATATCGAGCAGGGCGGTACAAATGTATCCGGCGGTCAGCGTCAAAGACTGTGTATTGCAAGAGCGCTGATTGCGAAACCTAAGATTTTGATATTAGACGACTCTACCAGTGCGGTAGACATGAAGACTGATGCGATGATCAGAAAGGCATTCTTAGAGGAAATTCCGGATACCACAAAGATTATCATCGCACAGCGTGTAGCATCCATTCAGGATGCTGACAAGATTATCATTTTAGATCAGGGTCGTGTAGATGCTGTAGGCACTCACGAAGAGCTCCTGGCTGGAAATGATATTTACAGAGAAGTATATGAATCTCAGAATAAAGCTACTTTAGGGGAAGGAGGCGAAGCATAATGCCAGGACCAATGAGAGGCCCAGGAAGACCGGGCGGAGGCCCAGGAAGAGGATCAGCACCTCAGGGAATGAAGATGGAAAAAGGAACAATCAAGCGTTTATTTAACTATTTAGGCGATTACAAGCTGCGCCTGATTCTGGTTGCGCTCTGTATTCTGATGAGTGCTGTTGCCAGTGTAGCTTCATCACTGTTTATTCAGAGCCTCATCGACGACTACATCTTACCTATGCTGGCTGAAACTAATCCGCAGTTTACTCCGCTGGTAAAGGCTATGGCACAGATTAGCTGCGTATTCGCAGCAGGCATATTTGCTACCTTCTTCTCAAATCGTACAATGGCGATTGTAGCACAGAAGGTGCTCAAAGACATTCGTGACGACATGTTCGATCACATGCAGAAGCTGCCGGTAAAGTATTTCGATACTAGAACTCACGGCGAGGTAATGAGTTATTATACAAACGATGCAGATACACTTCGTCAGATGCTCACTCAGTCTCTGCCAAATCTGCTCAGCTCAGTTGTATCCATGATTGCAGTGCTGTTTTCCATGCTGCACCTGTCCATCTGGCTGACTGCAGTAGTGCTTCTGTTTGCAGGCCTTATGATTTTCCTCGTTGGCAAAATCGCAGGAAAGAGCGGCGGCTTCTTCATGGAGCAGCAGAAACGTCTGGGTGATGTAAACGGCTATATCGAAGAGATGATAAACGGCCAGAAAGTCGTAAAAGTATTCTGTCACGAAGAAGTGGCGAAGGAAGATTTTGATAAGAAAAATGAAGCATTATGCAAAGCAATGACTAATGCAAACACTTATGCTAATATTCTCATGCCTATCATGAGTAATCTGGGCTATGTGCTGTATGTGGCTGTTGCTGTAATCGGCGGTCTGATGGGAATTGTAGGCGTTAGAAACTTATCCTTTGGCGGCGAAGCGGTGCTGACACTGGGTACTATCGCTTCCTTCCTGACTTTGTCCCGTAACTTCGTAAATCCTATTACGCAGATTTCCAACCAGCTCAATGCCGTAGTAATGGCTATGGCAGGTGCTTCCCGTATTTTCAGCCTTCTGGACGAAAAGCCTGAGGAGGATCACGGCAACGTTACCCTGGTAAATGTAACATCAGATGGCGGTTTCGATGAAGACGGAAATCCTCTGGGCGAACTGAAGGAATGTGAAAAGAGAACAAGACACTGGGCATGGAAGGTTCCTAACGGTGTAACAGTGCGTACCAATGACGAAAGTCGCGATATGGATTCCCCAAGCGGATTCACACTGGTTCCAATGCGTGGCAGAATCACAATGTATCAGGTTGACTTCGGCTATACTCCGGAAAAAGAGGTTCTCCACGATATTACTCTTTATGCAGAACCTGGTCAGAAGGTTGCGCTGGTAGGTGCAACTGGTGCCGGCAAGACTACTATCACTAATCTGATTAACCGTTTCTACGATATCGATGATGGCAAAATCCGCTATGACGGCATTAACATCAACAATATCCGCAAGGCTGACCTGCGTAACTCCCTGGGCATCGTGCTTCAGGATGTAAACCTGTTTACGGGTACTGTAATGGAAAATATCAGATATGGTAAGCTGGATGCAACTGATGAAGAATGTATCGCTGCGGCAAAACTTGCCAATGCGGACGGTTTCATCCGTATGCTTCCTGATGGATATGATACTGTTTTGGAAGGCGATGGCAGCGGTCTGTCACAGGGTCAGCGTCAGCTGATTTCCATCGCTCGTGCTGCTGTTGCAGATCCTCCGGTTATGATTATGGACGAAGCTACTTCATCCATCGATACTCGTACTGAGGCAATCGTTCAGCGTGGTATGGATAATCTGATGCACGGCAGAACCGTATTCATTATCGCTCATCGCTTATCTACGATTCAGAACTCTGATGTAATCATGGTTATGGATCAGGGTCACATCATTGAAAGAGGCGACCACAATCACCTGATGGCAGAAAAGGGTCGTTACTACCAACTCTATACTGGTGCATTTGAACTTGAGTAATTTGAATAAGGCTTAAGTAATGGTTTTAGATAAAATAAAAGAGGCTGCTCTCGCAGCCTCTTTTTTAATGGTAAATTTAATTTATTCGCCGATCTATTCACCAATTTCTCTCAGTTCAGTGAACTTAGTATCGATTTTTTTCAGAAGGTCAATAATATTAATCTTCTGTGGGCAGTGGGATTCGCAGGAGCCGCACTGAATGCAAGCAGATGCAGTCTTATCAAGTGCAAAGTAAGGTGCGGACAGGGAACTCCAAATATTGTGGAAACCCTTAGATGCAGCTGTATTATACATCTTAAAGATTTCTGGAATCTTAATCTGTGAAGGGCATTCATAGCAATAGTTACAAGCTGTACATGGAATGATGATATCGCTCTGAAGTGCTTTAGAAGCATCATCTACAGCCTTCTTTTCAGCATCTGTTAGTGCTGGTGAGCAGAAAGTAGCAATGTTATCCTTCATCTGTTCTAAGTTGGACATACCGGAAAGAGTAGTCAGAATTCCAGGAAGCTGGTCTACGAACTGAAGCGCATAAGCTGCATAGTTTGCATGACCGTCTTCAGAAACAGGACGACAGACTCCGCCTTCTTTAGCTGCCTTATCCAGAATGTTTCTTGTTTCTTCACTCATAGGATTTGCAAGCATACCGCCGCGGATAGGTTCCATTACGATAATAGGCTTGTTGAATTCACGAGCAACATTGTAATATTCATATGCTTTGTCATATTCCCAGTCGAAATAGTTAATCTGCAGCTGAACGAATTCGATAGCGTGACCGTATTCGCTGAGAAGACTGCGGAGAAATTCTGCGGAACAGTGGAAGGAAGCACCTAAATGACGAATACGGCCTGCCTTTTTCTCTTCAAGCAGATAATCAACCATATTCAGCTTAACTACATTTTCCCAGCTCTCTTCATCTATGCTGTGCAGCAGGTAGAAATCGAAGTAATCTACGCCGCATTTTTCAAGCTGCTCTTCGAATATACGCTTGGAATCTGCTTCAGTTTCACAAAGCCAAGTAGGCAGTTTGTCTGCCAGGAAGAAGTTTTCGCGTGGGTGCTTCGCTAAAGCGCGCCCAAAATAGTTTTCGGATTCGCCAGCGTGGTAGCGATAAGCGGTGTCGTAATAGTTTACTCCGTTGGCCATGGCGTAATCAACCATTTCCTGAACCTGATCGGCCTGAATGACACCTTCTTCATTCATAGGAAGACGCATAGCGCCGAAGCCAAGACGTGAAACCTTTAATCCTTCGAAATCAGTGTATTGCATTAGTCATAC
>CAZLJV010000120.1:0-5035 GCA_964559965.1 uncultured Oscillospiraceae bacterium
ATGCAGAGGGACAGAGACGATATATGGAGAGTCTGTCATCTTATGCGAGACAGTTTTTGGGACAGATGGAGAAGCCAGATGTAGAATATATCGAGGGTCTGTCTCCGGCAATTTCCATAGATCAGAAGACTACCAACCGAAATCCCAGATCTACAGTAGGTACAGTGACTGAAATTCACGACTATCTCAGACTGCTCTATGCCAGAGTTGGACATCCACATTGCCCAGTATGCGGTAAGCCGATATCCAGCCAGTCTGTAGACCAGATGGTAGATGCGATAATGAATTATCCAGAGGGTACTAAAATAATGGTTTTGGCACCGGTGATTCGTCAGAAGAAGGGCGAGCATGAAAAGATTCTTGAACGAATCCGAAAAGAAGGATTCACTCGTGCCAGAATTGATGATCAGATGCGCCTTTTGGAAGAGGAAGAAATCAAGCTGGAAAAGACATTTAAGCATACAATCGAAATCGTAGTTGACCGAATCATAGTTAAGCCAGGACAGGAAGGCAGAATCAGCGAAGCCGTAGAACTTGCGATGAATGAAGGAAACGGTTTAGTAACTGTGACAGCAGCTATGGGCGATGATACTTGGGAGAAGACCTTCAGCACTAAGTTGGCTTGCCCTGACCACGGCATCAGCATTGAAGAACTTGAGCCGAGAATGTTTTCCTTCAATGCACCTTTCGGTGCATGCCCATCATGTAACGGACTGGGATTCACAGCGAAGATTGACCCGGAAAAGATAATTGACTACGAAAAGAGCATCATTGGCGGTGCTATGAATAACATCTTTTCATCAATGGAATATACTAGCTACTATCGTCAAGTGATTGAAGTTTTGGCACAAATGCACGGCGTCAGCCTGGATACCACCTTCAAAGACTTACCTAAGAAGTTTGTCAAGGAGCTGCTTTACGGAACTGGAAGCAAGCATCTGGTATACGATTATACCAGCGCATCTACCGGCAAAACCCGCCATATGGATCATCCATACGAGGGCGTAATCAACAATCTGGAACGCCGCTACCGTGAAACTTCATCAGAATATATCAAGAAAAAGCTGGAAACATATATGGTTGAAGACATCTGCCATCAGTGCCATGGAAAGCGCTTGAAACCTGAAGTTTTAGCAGTTACAGTAGGCGGAAAGAGCATAGCCGACTTCTCTGATTTATCGGTTCGTGATGCTTTGGAATTCGTCAACAATCTGAAACTGTCCGAGATGGAGACGCAGATTGCAGCACAGATTTTGAAGGAAATTAAATCGAGACTCAGCTTCCTCGTAGATGTGGGGCTTGATTATCTGACCCTTAGCCGTTCGGCTGGAACTCTGTCTGGAGGTGAGTCGCAGCGAATCAGACTTGCGACGCAGATTGGCTCCAGTTTAGTTGGCGTGCTGTATATTCTCGACGAACCGAGCATCGGATTACATCAGAAGGACAACGAAAAGCTGCTGGGAACGCTGCGAAATCTCACCGATATGGGAAACACGCTGATTGTGGTTGAACATGACGAGGACACCATGTATGTAGCCGACCATATCATAGACATCGGCCCCGGTGCCGGAATTCACGGCGGAAAGCTGGTAGCACAGGGCAGCGTAGAGGAAATTAAGGCGTGCGAAGAATCGCTTACAGGTCAGTATCTTTCCGGACGGCGCAAAATCTTCGTGCCCGACTCTCGCAGACCAGGAAATGGCAAGTCTATCGTCGTCAAGGGTGCGCGTGAGAACAATCTGAAGAATTTAGATGTGGAATTCCCGCTGGGAAAATTCATCTGCGTAACCGGCGTGTCCGGATCGGGTAAGTCTTCACTTGTAAATGAAATTTTGTACAAGGGATCTGCCAATGTTGTAAACCGTTTGAAGGAGCCGGCAGGTGAGCATGATGAGATTTTGGGGCTTGAAAATATCGATAAAGTAATCGATATCGACCAGTCACCTATTGGCAGAACGCCTCGCTCAAACCCTGCAACGTATACAGGTATGTTTAATTCCATTCGAGATTTGTTTGCAAGCATGCCTGAGGCTAAGCTGCGTGGTTATGAAAAGGGCAGATTCAGTTTCAATGTAAAGGGCGGCAGATGTGAAGCGTGCAGCGGTGACGGCATAATTAAGATAGAGATGCACTTTTTGCCTGATGTCTATGTTCCGTGTGAGGTGTGCAAGGGTCGCAGATATAACAGAGAAACGCTGGAAGTTAAATATAAGGACAAGAGCATTTTCGATGTGCTTGATATGAGCGTGACTGAGGCTCTCGATTTCTTTAAGAACATTCCGTCAATTCATCGTCATCTGGAAACTTTGGAACAGGTTGGACTGGGTTATATAAAATTGGGTCAGCCTTCAACTCAGCTGTCTGGCGGTGAGGCTCAGCGTGTAAAGTTAGCCAGCGAATTATCTCGTAAGTCTACAGGCAAGACTTTGTACATTTTAGATGAGCCTACTACGGGCTTGCATTTTGCCGATGTTGATAAATTATTATCAGTGCTTGACAAATTGGTTGAATCGGGTAATACTGTAGTTGTGATAGAGCATAATTTAGATGTAATTAAACGTGCAGATCATATAATTGACCTGGGACCTGACGGTGGAGACCGTGGTGGTACCTTGGTAACATGCGGAACTCCGGAAGAAGTCGCAGCGTGCGAAGATTCATATACCGGACAGTTTCTTAAAAAGTTGCTGTAGAATCCAGGGTGAGTTTTACGGCGATATGTAATGGAGGACATATAATGAATAAAAAACTGAATCTGACCATGCTGACAGATTTTTATGAAATTACGATGGCTAATGGCTATTTCCAGTCTGATATGGCAGACGATATCGCATACTTCGATATGTTTTTCCGTCGTGTACCAGATGGCGGCGGATATGCGATTATGGCAGGGTTAGAACAGCTGATTGACTATCTGAAAGGATTAAAGTTCACTGCAGAGGATATTGAATACCTGCGCAGTAAACATCTTTTTTGCGAAGAATTTTTAGATTATCTGAAGAACTTTAAGTTTTCATGTGATGTGTGGGCTGTACCAGAAGGTACACCAATTTTCCCACACGAACCTATTGTAACTGTACGAGGTCCGGTTATTCAGGCGCAGTTTATCGAAACTATGATGCTGCTGACTATTAACCATCAGAGCTTAATTGCAACCAAGGCGAGCCGCATCGTAAGGGCTGCTCAGGGTCGTGCAGTAATGGAATTCGGTACACGAAGAGCTCACGGTGCTACGGCTGCTATCATGGGCGCAAGAGCTGCATACATTGGTGGATGTGCAGGGACTGCATGTGCTATCGCAGACCGTGATTATGGTGTAGATGCTCTGGGTACAATGGCTCATAGCTGGGTTCAGATGTATCCTGATGAATATACTGCATTTAAGAAGTATGCAGAAATCTATCCTAATAACTGCATTCTCTTAGTAGACACATACAATGTTCTGAAGTCAGGTGTACCTGCGGCAATCCGTGTATTCAAGGAAATGAAACCGAAGAAGATGGGTATCCGTATTGACTCCGGTGACATCGCATATCTGACAAAGAAGGCAAGAAAAATGCTTGATGAAGCGGGACTGCAGGATTGTAAGATTACTGTATCCAACTCTCTGGACGAATATCTTATTCGGGACATCATCATGGAAGGTGCCTGCATCGATTCCTTTGGCGTTGGTGAACGTCTGATTACAGCTAAGTCCGAACCAGTATTCGGCGGCGTATATAAACTTGCTGCACTGGAACAGAATGGCATAATGACACCTAAGATTAAGATTTCCGAAAATATCGAAAAGATAACTAATCCTGGTTTCAAGAATCTCTATCGTTTATATGATAAGGAAACTGGCAAGATGCTGGCTGACGTCATGACTATGGCTGATGAAGTAATCGAAGAACAGGACGAATATGAAATTTTCGACCCTAATGCAGTATGGAAACGTAAAACTCTGACTAATTACGAAGTGAGAGATTTGCATGTAAAGATTTTCGACAAGGGCGAATGTGTTTATGAGTCTCCGGAATTAGAAGACATTAAGCAGTATTGCTTAGATCAGATGGAAACACTTTGGTCCGAATCTCTGCGTTTAGAAAATCCGCAGACCTACTATGTAGACCTGTCACAGAAGCTGTGGGAAATGAAACAGAGCCTGCTGGCTGAGCATAATACAAGAAAATAGGTACAGTTGAGAAAAAATTGAGATTTGTGCTAAATTTCTGTTAAAAAATATATAAATCTATGCTATAATAGTGTCATGTGAGTGATTAAGCATTCGCATGGCACTTTTTTTGAGGGGAGAAATGACAGTGAGAAGCATTTATATCTTACTTACGAAAACCAATACCATGCTCTCGAGAGCTATTCATGCAGCAGCAGGTAAGTCATACACACACTCTGCGCTGTCTCTTGACGACAGTTTCACAGAGCTGTACAGTTTTGGTCGTAAATACAAATATAGCTATTTACCTGCGGGTTTCGTGAGGGAGAGTGTAAACAGCGGATTACTGGGCGACTCTAATGATATCGAATGTGCCGTATACGAGCTGAAAATCAGCAATAGAAAATATAAGAAACTGAAACATATTCTCGAAGAGATGGAAGATGAAGTCGAAGTATATCAGTATAACATTCTTGGGCTGATACTGTGCTTCTTCGGAGTTGCCAATCAGCGCAAGCATCATTTTTTCTGCTCTCAGTTTGTATCCTATGTACTTATGAAATCTGGAGCGGTGGAATTCGGTAAAGCACCGTCCCTTATTAAACCGATTGATTTTCAATCTCTACCCGAAGCCGAGCAGGTATTCCAGGGAAAGGTTGGGCAGCTGCGAGGGTTGCAGCTGCCGTGTATTTAACACGCTCTTTTTCTCTTTTTGCCCCAGGGCTTAGATTGGAACACAGCAGTTTTATTTTTGACATGACAAATGCTCGATAATAACGAAAGATAAATTTTTATGAAAAGTCGGTTGCACCGGCTTTTTTTGGTTTTATAATAAATGTTGGGGTGGATGAAAAATCTGTCCCGGCATTTTTTATTGCAAAA
>CAZLJV010000121.1:0-4971 GCA_964559965.1 uncultured Oscillospiraceae bacterium
AATGTATGCCCAGATAGCTCAGTAGGTAGAGCAGGGGACTGAAAATCCCCGTGTCCTTGGTTCGATTCCGAGTCTGGGCACCATTTATTTCATGAAGGCAGTCTTTCGCTGATATAGATCCGAAGGACTGTTTTTTTTTATACTCTTGTGCTGGATTACCGTAGTACGTAGATGTGTTTTGCTAAGAAGGGGTTCAGGATTAAGATAGCGGAACAAAAGAATCAAATGGGGGGCGAATTGAGTATTGATTTTTTTGCGAGAAAATAGTAAACTTTTAAGCAGTGACTTCCAGGGGAAGTGAGCCGATAGATGCAAATTTGAATCTGTAAATCTATCGATATAAATCAACCGATATGAATCAATAAATAGAAAGGTGTATTTGGTTAATGGTTTTTAGTAGTAACGTTTTTTTAATGGTGTTTCTTCCTGTAACGCTTTTATTTTACTTTTTAGTGCCTGATCGGCACTTGCGCGCAAGAAACTGCGTGCTTCTGGCGGCGAGTTTAGTCTTTTATGGATGGGGTGAGCCGAAATATATTTTCGTCATGCTTTTGTCCATTCTATTTAATTATATTTTAGCCCTTATGATAGCAAAGGCGTCCACGGTGAAGCAGAGCCGCCTTCTTTTGGTACTTAATGTGGCTGGAAATTTAGGGCTTTTAGGCTTTTTCAAGTATACGGACTTCATGATAGATACAGTAAATGGCATATTAGGTGGTGCGCTCAGTCCGCTGAACATAGCACTGCCTATAGGTATTTCATTCTATACTTTCCAAACTATGTCATATGTAATCGATGTATATTGGGGCAAGGTAAAGGCTCAGAAGGATCTTATAGCCTTTGCTTGTTATGTCACATTGTTCCCACAGCTTATCGCAGGTCCTATTGTGCGCTACTCTGATGTGGAAGCACAGCTTATGGCGCGTTCAAGCCGTTCGGATCAGATTGCAGAAGGCATTCGCAGATTTATTTTAGGCTTCGGCAAGAAGGTTTTGCTGGCTAACCAAATCTATGTCGTGTGGAAGGAAATCGCCGTAAATGACCAGCTTTCCGTGGCTGCGGCATGGCTGGGAGCAGTAGCATACACCTTCCAGATTTACTTCGATTTCAGCGGATACAGCGATATGGCTATCGGCCTTGGCAAAATCTTCGGGTTCGACTATCTTGAAAACTTCAACTATCCATATATTTCACGCAGCATCACTGAGTTTTGGAGACGCTGGCACATGTCACTCAGCTCCTGGTTTAAGGAATATGTATATGTTCCGCTGGGAGGCAACCGCAAGGGCTTCAAACGCCAGATTCTCAATATCGCTATCGTATGGGCGCTGACAGGTCTGTGGCACGGTGCGAGCTGGAATTTCGTGGCATGGGGTGTGTACTTTGGAATAATACTCATTATCGAAAAACTGTGGCTTCTGAAAATTCTGGATAAACTGCCAGTTGTTTTCAGACATGTATACAGCTTGATACTCATTATAATCGGCTGGGTAATCTTTGCAATCGACGATTTAGGTCAGGTAGGAACTTATGTATCCATGATGTTTGGCGCAGGAGGAATGCTTACAGATGATGCATTCTTCTACTTCCTGCAGACAAGAGGCTGGCTGCTTCTCCTTTGCATAGTGGGCTCTACTCCGCTTCCTGCTAAGGCTGCGTCTTGGGTGAGCGAGAAACTGGCTGCGGCAGACCAGCAGGAGATTATCAGCGGAATTGCAGAAGCAGTGATTTTGATTGGGATTATGGTCGTTGCTATTGCATTTTTAGTAAGCGGCTCATACAATCCATTCCTGTATTTCCGATTCTAAGGGGGATAAGATGAAGAAAAGAGATTTAATAGTAATTATAAGTGCGGTGGCATTTCTGTGCTTCCTGTCCATTGGAACACTTATTTGCCCCGATGTGGATTTTTCTGAAAATGAGAATAGATATATGCAGGGTGTGCCTGAGCTTTCTGTGCAAAATCTTCTCAGCGGAGACTTTTCTGCTGATGCTGAGGATTATCTCACAGATCAGATTGTATTTCGTGAAAGCTGGGTTTCCGGCAAGAGCAAGATAGAATCGGCTCTTGGCGTGCGTGACATGAACGGCGTATATATATGTAAAGATGGCCGTCTGGTTGAGCGCATTACCGATGCGGAATTCGATTGGAGACAGTATAAGAGAAACTTGCAGCAGATGTCCATGCTGAAACAGACATTGGAGAAAAAAGATATTCCTTTCGATGTCATGCTCATTCCTTCAGCGGCAAGCGTGAATGAAGATGTACTGCCGAAGAACGCACTGCGCTTCGATGAAGAAAAAGCGTTTGCGCAGGCAGAGATTTTGCTGGGAGACAGCCTCGTAGACCTGCGAAGCGCCATGTGTGGTGCGGAAGCAGAAGAAGCGTCGAAAATGTTTTTTAGAACAGACCATCACTGGACTGGATATGGGGCGTTTGTTGGCTACAGAGAGTACAAAAAGCACATGGGTGCAGACACTGAAGGTTTGACTTACGAAGGTGTAGAGCCGCAGGTTCTTACGGACAAGTTCCAGGGAACGCTGTATTCTAAGGTTTTGATGTCGAATTTAGGATATGATACAATCGAGACACCGAGCAGTGCTTTAGATGCGGAATATATGGTTATGACTGACGGCGAGATGCATGGAAGTCTGTATTTTCGTGAATATTTAGAGAAAAAGGATAAGTATGCGGTATACTTCGGCGGAAACTATGGGCGTGTGGACCTGTCCATGGAAAATGCGAAGAGCAATGATGAGATTTTGATAATCAAGGATTCGTTTGCTAATTCTTTTGTGCCATATATTTTAGATGAGTATGCTCATATTACCATGGTTGATACTCGTTATTTCCGTGAGGATATTTCTTCATTAGCGGCGGAATATGACAGAGTTTTAGTTCTCTATGGAATTGATAATGTGGCGGAGCAGCGTATGGTGCTTGCATCGGGAGTTGCAGAATAGTATAAAAGAAAGGTAAGGCGTGTTGCCTTACCTTTTTGTGCATATAGCTAAATATCCGGCACCTAACATTCCGGCGTGATTGCCCAGTGCGGCAGTGCCTATTGTGACTTTGTCGAAGCCTGGTGCTAACAGTTTGCGAGTTTCTTGGCATATAGCTTCGCTCAAATCTGGATTTTCCATGAGACCGCCGCCCAGAACTACGCAAGGTGGGTTAAAAATATGTATCAGCGATGCGAGTCCCATTGCTATGCGCTGCTGCCAGAGCTGTGGGTTTGATCTCAGAATTCGGCTTGATGCTAACTGCTCCCAATGAGCAGGTTTGCCATTTTCATCTGGCAGATACATCATACCGAATTCTCCGGCAGAGAAGCAGTTTCCGTGATATATCTGCTGATTCAGAATTATTCCGCCGCCGATGCAAGTTCCGAAGGTGAGCATAAGGCTGTCGGAACAGTGCTTAGATGTACCGAAAATGGATTCAGCCAAGGCTGCGCAGTTTGCATCATTTTCCACAACGATGGGAATTGCTTGAAGTGCAGAAAGAGGCGATGAATCAGAAGCAAAAGCTTCGTGGAGTTTTTGAGGAAGGCAGGTACCTGTATATCCCGGGAATATTTCAGGAGGGTCGTAGAGAATTGTACCTGTTGTGTGGTCGACCTGACCGCGAGTACTTATCCCGATAGCATCAATCATGCCGCATTTCAGGTCATTGGACAGTGCTGAAATCAGCTTATCTATCATCTGAGCAGCGCCAAGGCTTGCTTCGGTGGGAATGTGAATGGTATTTTCTAATGTATGTCCATCGAAGGTGGCATGTTTTATCCATGTGCCGCCTATATCAAAAACAGAAATTCGCATGTTTACTCCTTATGGCTTAGTTTAATTTAACAATATCAACCAATATCATTTAATCATTTAATTTAAGAAATTGCAAGAGGTGAATTATGAACGGAAAAACTTATACAATCTTAAGCATTGGCGCACATCCAGATGATGCTGATACAAGTGCAGGCGGACTGCTTCTTAAATTGCGTGACAAAGGTTGGAATATCAACCTTCTTTCAGTTACTGACGGCAGTGCAGGTATGTATGACATATCCCGCTGCGGTGAGGAGTTAGCTAAAATTCGAAAGGGCGAAGCTGCTGCCAGCGGAAAAATTTTAGGAGGCTCCTATGATGTCTGGGATTTACCAGATGCAAGACTTACAGTAGATATTCCAAATCGTGAACGAATGATCAGATATATAAGAAGGCTGAGACCAGATGTAATTATCACAAACAGACCTGGAGATTACCACCCAGACCATCGTGCAGCATCCACATTGGTAGCAGATGCGTCATATCTTTTGACAGTTCCTTATGTATGCAGTGATGTGCCGGCTTTGGACTATGAACCAGCCATATTGTATTGGTCAGATGGTTTTCAGACACCATATCCATCAAAAGCTGAGGTAGTAGTTCCTATTGATGGTTATGAAGAGGAAAAGTTGCAGCTGGCATGCTGCCATGAATGTCAGTATTTCGATTGGATGTACTGGCCTGACAGAATGGATCATCGCCAGTGGCCAAGGGAGAAGCAGGTCGAAGAACTGCGACAGAGATATTTAGAAGCAGACCACGAGAACAGAAACAAGAAGGAAGTAGATGAAGTGCTGAGAAGAAATTTTGGCGCAGAAAAAGCCGCAGAAATAAAATCCGCCGAATTCTACGAAATCTGTGAATTCGGCGGCGCACTGCCTGATGCAGTAAAAAACATGATGGAGTCGCTCTAAGTCAGAATAGCGATCAGCGACCTTTAGCTGGTGACCGGCAGCTGGCGACTAGCGACAAACTTACAAAATTGAAAAATCGACCCAGCGTGAAATGAGATAAGCCAGCGCTGACATTATGCAGCAGAAGGAAATTACCTGAGATTTCACATTAGACTGGCGATCAAATACAGCCATGGATATTATCCAAGCGATAACAAGGGTAATCAGCGCGATAAAGGTCATTTAATTTATCACA
>CAZLJV010000122.1:0-4933 GCA_964559965.1 uncultured Oscillospiraceae bacterium
ACGCGACGGTTTTTATATATTACCACAACGAACTCCATTCGTCAAGGGGTAATTTTAATTTTTTTCGAATTTCTTTAGCATTATCTCTGATTGCCACATGCCATATCGTGGTAACTACATTATATACAACAGTGAACATACACCACTGACGAGGAGGAAAAGATTATGAGAAAAAATTTCGGTGCGAAACCATTGCTGTACCCACAGCCAGTATTCATCATTGCAACTTACGGTGAAGACGGTACACCTGATGCTATGAATGCAGCTTGGGGCGGAATAAGCGAATCCAATGAAATCACCATGTGCCTGAGCGCAGGACACAAGACGGTTAAGAATATTTTGGCGCGTGGTGCGTTCACCGTGAGCATGGCTACAGCTTCCACTGTCGTCGAATGCGACTATGTGGGAATGGTTTCCGGAAACAAAGTGCCAGACAAGTTCGAAAAGGCGGGTTTCCACGCAGAGAAATCGGAATATGTGGATGCTCCAATTATCACGGAACTTCCGATGGCAGTTGAATGCAAATTCATCTCCTACGATCCTGAAAGCTGCCGAATGGTCGGTGAGATTGTGAATGTAAGTGCGGACGAACAGATTTTGGGGGACGACGGACTGATTGACGTGGCAAAACTTGACCCAATCACTTTCGACCCAATGCATCACGCTTACATTCGTCTGGGCGATAAGGTCGGAAACGCATTTGCTGACGGTGCAAAGTTGAAATAAAGAGTAGAAACAACACATAAAAGAGCACTGGCCTTGAGAAATCAGGATTCAGTGCTCTTTAATTATATTTTACGACATGCAGAAATAGTTGCCGGACTTGTTGTCTAAAAACACGCCATAAAAAATATCAGTTTCATTTTCACCAATTCCCACATTCGCACATAAAATATACCATATAATAATCCAGGAGGTGAAGCATGCCCATAGATACAAGAGAACTATTCGCTCGTTTAATCCAATGCGAAGCCGGCGGCGAAGGCGATTTAGGCATGAAAGCTGTAGCCACCGTAATAATGAATCGAGCCACTGTGTCCACAGGCGAATTCAGCAGAGTCAATAATGGCGGAGATGTCCGCGCCGTAATCACACAGCCAGGACAGTTCGTCTGTATGCGAGAATCAGTCGGCGGCACCTATAATCCTCAAAACGTCTACAACATGTCCCCAACAGCAGAGCATTACGAAATCGTAGACTGGGCATTATCCGGCGGCCGACTCCTCGGCGTCGACGATTCACTGTTCTTTTTCAATCCATACAGCGACACCTGCCCCACGTACTTTCCAACCAATGTAGGTGTACTGCACAACCGCGTCGGCGACCACTGTTTTTACTCACCGACAAGTCGCTACGCCGATACCTAATATTTATATAAGTTTTCACAGGAGGTTTTTTATGGCACAATGCTGCAATAATACCGTTACACCTAAGATGATTCGGACAGGTCAAATGAAAATTGGTGACCGCATCGAGTTGGAGGACATCGTCGCATCGAGTCCCGAATTCCAGATTAAAGAAAAAACACCAGATGAGCCAGTTTCCGTTCCCGCACCAGCAGAGCCTGCATCTGTCGAACCTGTGTCAGCCGAACCAGCGTCCGCATCTGCGCCTGTGTCTGCATCTGCGCCAACGCCCCCAGCAAAATCCGAACCCCCAGCAAAATCCGTCTCCGCAACCGTTTCCCCTATTTCCTACGACCAAATGACCCCATATTTAGATCAAAAATCAGTAAATACAAACGCTAATCAACCATACATCACCATACCGCAGACACCTATGACCACACGAGAACTCACAGAAACCATCGACATTACCGATGTACAATCTTACCTCGGATTTTTGAGAACTCAAATCGGTCGCTACATGCGAGTCGAGCAGCTGATGGGCTCCAATATAGTCGAAACCCGCTACGGATTCCTCGTAGGAATCGGAAGCAACTTCATAATCCTGCAGGAAATCACAAGCGGAAACATCATGGTCGTAGACTTATTCACCATCCGCCTTACTTACATCTACTACGGAGACCCCGTGATTCCAAACTAAAAAAGCCCTGCGACCTCGACAGTCATTAAAGACTGTCGAGGACTGCAGCGCCCTTATTCATAAGCCAATGCAGCAAGCAGCAATCCGCTGCAAGTATCAACACCATTAAACATATTATAAATACCATATCCCCCATGTGACCGCTGACTAAGAAATAAATCCCAGACAGAGCTGCAACTATCAGCCAACCTCCAAACAATGCAATCATAACCGGAGCACTCTGCTTAATAGGAACAATTTCACTTGACCATTGCAAATTCGGCATTTTTAAGTTGCATATCAAACCAATCGAAGCCATGAGAATTACAAATAGTATCACAACTATAGGCATAGCCACAGCATACATCGGTTTCGGTTGGACAAGCCACTCAACCGCCAATACAGGAGCCACCGCCGGGATAAGGGTGAGAATCGCATGCATCTTGAGTTTCGCCATTAAAACCTGACGGCCAGACACTGGTAAGGACTGGATAATCCACAGATTTCGCCCTTCCAAAGAAATAGAAGGTGCTGCCATATCATTCATAGAAACCATCATGCAAACAGCACCGATTGCTATAAGTGCCAATGTCTCTTCAGATACCAGAGCGAAAAGTGGACGAATGTCGTCAGCCTTCCACACCAGCAAAATCGCTGAAACCGGCATCATTATAATTCCCAGACCACAGTTAAGCATATAGTTGGCACTTCCTGTGAACCGCATAAACTCCTTGCGTAGAAGAGCAGATGACGGCGAAACAGATTTTGCTGAGCGAGCGAAGTTAGAGTGGCTGAAGTTTGACCGACCCTTGCGCGCTGCAGCGCTGCGATTTGTGGTGGCCAGCTTGATAAAACTTCTGGAAAGCACCCCGTATGTGAGTAATGCAAGCACGCCCATCATTCCTGTGAAAATCAACATGGAAGTCACACCGCCCTCGGCCGCAGCACCCATGTGATAGAGCGGAGAAAGCTGAGACTGAAGACTTTGACCGATAAGCACAAGGTTTGCTAAAATGTTTTCGAGTATGCTATACATCTGGCCGCATACATAGAAATATGCACTCATGAATGCCAGCGACAGCACCACCGTTATCATGTTTTTATGTTTAACCTTAGTCACAACTAAAGCTACAACCCAGCCGAGAACCGCCGAAAGTACCAGCACAAGCAGGGACAGCACGAACGGAATCAGCAGCACATTTATGGTTCCCACCAGATTAAATGGTGCATTTATAAGCCAGATAATTACAGTCGGCATCATCACGATCAGCTCGTACATAAGCCCCATGGCATAAACTCCCGAAAGACGCACCAATATGATTCGAGACGATGGAATAGGCATTGAAAATAGGATATCATTGTCCTTCGCCTGATAAAGCGAGCTATATGTATTGAACACACTTCCAAACACACCTAAAAACAATGCCACAATCCCCATCAAATACCAATAGAGCCAGCCCATATCCATCTCGAGCAGGGGTGCGCACAGTGCATCGGCTGTAACTCCGAAAATCACTCCAAGAGAGCCAAACAGCACCAGATAGAGAAGAGCGTACATTTCGATGCCTTTAGTGTCACGTAGCTTGCCGGATTTTTTATCCTGGTAGAGCCACGAAAAGACTTCCATCATCTGTTTTCTCATCAATGCTTTCGTCATAATTTTTCCTCCAGCTCCAGAAAAACATTTTCCAGCGAGGTGTCACCTTTGACCTCAGCCATGGTTCCAGCCTTAATCAGCTTACCGCCTTTGATGATTGCAACTTTGTCGCAAAGTTTCTCTGCGACTTCAAGCACATGGGTGGAAAAGAAAATCGCACTTCCACCTGCGCACATTTCCTTCATTATATTCTTCAAAAGATGCGAAGCCTTCGGGTCCAGTCCCACAAACGGCTCATCCATAATTATCAGCTTCGGCTCATGTATCAAAGCACTTATAATCGCCAGTTTTTGCTTCATGCCATGGGAGTATGCCGAGATTGGCTGTGTCAGATTTTCCGTCAGCTCAAATGCTTCTGCATACTTGGTAACACGCTTAACCCTGGTTTCTCCATCAACTCCGAAGATGTCCGCAACAAAATTCAAGTATTGAGTTCCCGTCATAAAGTCGTACAAATCCGGATTATCTGGGATGTACGCAATTTTTTTCTTGCACTCCAGCGGTTTTTCCTTTATCGAAACTCCGTCGATGGTAATTTCGCCATCTTCAAACTGCAAAATCCCACAGCACGCCTTTATGGTCGTCGTCTTACCTGCACCGTTATGCCCTATGAATCCGTAAATTTCACCTGGTGCTATGTGCAGGCTCAGGTCGTCTACCGCTTTCTTTTCGCCGTACTCTTTAGTCAAATGTTCGATTTTAAGCATTTATTTTTACCCCCTTTGGGCCTTTAGCAACGCCTCCCAGTTTGCCGTAAATATCGTCAAAACTTCTCACATCGTTATTAGGCGACATGAAAATCATCTGCATTCCTATTTGCTTGAAAAGCGGCATTTCACGTTCTGCCTTATGCACGTACCCCTCAAAACATCTCATCGCGGCTTCTTTCACTGCGTCCTGCACTTCTTGCATGGAGTCGAACACGGTGAATATTGGCGATGCAGAAATGTTTAGAGCATTGCCTAGTTCTCTGGCGGTCAGCGCTTGCATCCCTTTCTTCGACACAATCACAAGAGCGGTGTCTATAATTTGTTCTTTTGTATATTTAGGTTTTGGTGGCATAATTTTTTCTCTTTTTGAATGGTGCACCGATGAATCCCAGTCGATAATGCACATTCAATAATGCACGTTACATAACATATGTTATATAACGATAATTTCATTATACTCCTACTCTGTAAAATGTCCATAGAAAAGCTGGCTGTGTCGAATTTTGTCGACATTTCTTTTAGACCAATTTTTGGAAATTAT
>CAZLJV010000123.1:0-4923 GCA_964559965.1 uncultured Oscillospiraceae bacterium
AAAGTATACATCTTTTGGATGGTAGAGGCAAATAAATAATTGTTTTACATAGTGCGAGACGCAATCTGCAGCAAACAGCTAAATTTCGACATAAAACAACTGACTTTTTACACCTTATCCGAAAATATTATAAAAAATAAACAAGATATAATATAATGTGAACTGAAGAATCGGTTCACATTTTTTTATGTAAAAAGTGAGGTAAAAGCATGGATTATAATGCGTTCAAAAAGGAATTTGAGCAGGGAATATTGGATTTCATGCCTGAGGACTATGGGAAATGGGAGTTGCATAGCAGGCAGTTGTATAAGATTAATCGTAAGTTGGATGCATTTTCGATTCAACCTGCAAATGAAGATAATGAGAAATCACATATATGCCCGGTATTCTATATGGAGAATCTCTATTCATTCTATAAAGATGGGATAGGAATGAGAGGAATCATGCAATATGTCGCAGATACTATCTTCTGCGTACAAAAGAGAGATGAAGAGCAATTTGATTTCGATTTGCACAGATACAAGGATTGCGTTATTATGCAGCTGGTAAATCAGGAATGGAACGAGGAATTTTTGAAGAAAATTCCCAATCGTCCATTCTTAAATCTTGCTATAATTTATAGAGTTGTCATATATGATAAAGATGGCAAGTGGTCTGGAATGATAGTCACCAACGATATAATGAATGAATGGAAACTGACGGAAAAAGAGCTTTATGAAATGGCATGGAAGCATACGTATGATACGATGAATTTTGGATTGAAGTATTTTATAAAAGTGTCGAGCACAGACGAGGAGCTGAGCAAACAATTAGATGATTTTAATAAGCGTATACGTTTTCTCACAAGTGAGAATATGCAGTTCGGTGCTGTAGGAATGTTATATCCGGATATACTTGAAATGACTGCTGAAAAATTAGGCGGAAGTTTCGCAATCATTCCAAGTTCAGTTCACGAACTAATAGTGCTTAAAGAGGAAATGGATGAAGCTAAGAACTGGCGCAGCATTGTACGCAGCATAAATGGAAATCCGGAGATAATTTCAGTGGGCGATAAGTTGTCTGATGATATATATTATTATGATGCAGAAGAAAAGACCGTAACGGTATTATGGTAAACTTGGGTGAAGAGGGAAGTGGTTGCTACCAATATTATATACATTCAACTGAGAAAAAAACGAATCTACAGGTTGATTTTGGTGCAGTTTTGTATATAATAATGGTGCAAATGCCAGTGGGAAGTCTAATATATACAATGCTTTCGAGTATATGTCAGATTATGTTTCGAATTCTTTCAAATATGGTGATGAGGAAGAAAAATTCGAAGAGTTCAGACCGACACCGTTCTTGTTTGATTCTGTCTCGGTTGATGCTGAATCAAGTTTTGAGGTGTATTTTACATTACCTGGGGATAAGACTGAAAAAACATATAATTATGGCTTTTGTATCGGTAAAGAAGGTGTAACTGAAGAATGGCTCAATTCAAAGGCGAAGACGGCCAGAAAGTATAATACAGTGTTTTATCGTGGTAAAAATGAGGAAGAACTTGACTTAACAGGTTTTCCTAAAAGCTGCAGATATAATATTCAAGTAGCGTTAGAAAAACAGGTATTGGTTATTTCTCTGGGAGCCAAGCTCAAGATTGGTAAGTGTAAGGCGATTAGGGATTGGTTCCTTGCAAATGAATTTGCTGATTTTGGAGATCCAGCTACCAACTTCTTTTTATCACATAGATTGCCGAAGGGATTCGTGGAAGATAAGAATGTACAACAAAAAGTTGTGGAATATTTTGCATCTTTTGACGAACACATTAAGGCATTTAAAATTGAAAAAGTTCCTCAAGAAGCTGAGAGTCAGGAAGAAAGGTATAAAATAAACGCACTTCATAAGATGATTGATTCTGATGAGATGGCAGAAATTCCATTAGGATTGGAGTCCGCAGGCACACTGAAGATGTTTGCGCTGTATCCGGAATTGCAGGAAGTATTAGAGAAGGGAAGCGTATTCGTTATTGATGAATTGAACGCACGCCTGCACCCTCTGCTTGTAAGGAATTTTCTGCTGACATTCTTAAATCCTGAAATCAATACAAATCATGCACAACTTGTTTTTACAACTCACGATACGTGGCTGTTATCTAATCAGTTGCTGCGCCGTGACGAAATTTGGTTTGTAGAAAAGGACGAAAAAGGTGTTTCTACACTTTACTCACTGGCTGATTTTGTCGGTGACGGAGGGACTCGTATTCGCAAGGATGAAAGCTACGAAAAAAATTACCTGATAGGAAAGTATGGTGCAATTCCTACCTTAAAGAGTATTGATGTATTTAAGGATGAGTAAGTATGGCGAAAAAGGATAGGATGATTCACAGTATAGAACTCCATGGATTGTATTCGACAGGGATCAATTGTCAGAATTCGATGAAATTATTGCAGATGCGGTAGGTAAAGGAATAAATGTAGGCTGGTCTAATCCGTGTTTCGAAATATGGATGCATGCATATTTTGGGTCGATGCCTGTTAAAAGCAAAGACCGGTCAGAAATACTCTAAGGCTGATGAACAGATATATGAAAAAATATGCAGAGCTGGCGATGAGGAAAATGCAATTAGCATAGCAAGGATGAAATATGAGCAATGCATAAGAACTGGTAAAAGCAAGCCGTCTGAGATGTGGCCGTGTACGACGGTACATGAGTTAGTGGGTGAAATACGAAGAAAATATGTATAAACCATTCTAATCTTACACACCCTATAATCAGATGATTAGAGTTATATAATCAAGTATGATTAGGAGGGTTTAGATGAGTACAGATTTTAGAAACAGTGAGACTGCGGTCAATCTTATGCGAGCATTCGCAGGGGAAAGTCAGGCAAGAAATCGTTATACCTTTGCGTCTGGACTTGCCGAAAAGCAGAATTATCCAGCTATTGCGGCGGTATTCGAATATACAGCGGGTCAGGAAAAAGAGCATGCAGAAATCTTTTATAACCATCTGAAAGATTTAGCAGGAAGCAGCATACAAATTGACGGAGGATATCCGGTAGATCCGTCAGACACATTGGTGCAGCTTTTGAGAAGTGCGCAGCATAATGAATATGAAGAGTTTGGTGATGCGTATCCTGCATTTGCTGCGAAGGCATCACAGGAGGGTTTCATGGGTGTAGCAGCATCATTCTATATGATTGCAGACATTGAAAAGACTCATGGTGATAGATTTGGAAAGCTGGCAGACTTACTGGAGCAGGGCAAGCTTTATGTATCTGATGTTTCGTGCAAATGGATTTGCCTGAACTGCGGACATATTTATGAGGGTACTGAAGTTCCGCCGCAGTGTCCAGTGTGCAGCCACACACAGGGATACTTCATCAGATTAGAATTTGCTCCTTATTCATGCACAGGATGTTGTGAAAACTGAATATGACTGTAAAGAAAAGCCAGCCCGGCATTCATGCTATAGTTGAATGCTGGGCTGGCGCTTTTTATATGTTATTTTCGCTATTCTTTTATTCCGCTATTTCTCTTCAGCTTCACCTTGATCAAGCCATGTTACGATGGAGCCTGTAATCTTGTGCTTAGCCTTAGTGGTAATGCCGCAGAAGATGATAGGCAGCTCGTCATTCTTTTCATGAATAAATGTACAATCAGTCAGAATGGCCGTATCTTCCTTGACTAAGCTCTTGCCATCGGTAAACTCACCAAATGCCGCTTCGAAGGAATCCAGAAGTGTAGTTGTAGCTTCAAGCTCATTACCATTATATATAGGATAAGATTCGCTTATCTTACATTTTACATCGCACAGACCGCAGATGGTTTCATATTCATCTGTGATGTCCTGCATCATATCTTCATTGCTGCACATTACAGCCACATCGATCTTCAGACGGCTGTTCTTGGTAGAGATTTTACCTATGTTAGAAAGAGCAGTAATCGTACCTTCGTCATCACGATTGTACACGCCGTTGAAAGTGGTATACATCAGGCTGACCAGATTATCCGTATCATCTTTTGCGATAACTTTAGAAGGTAAATCCACCTCTTCATAAGTATATTCTATATCAGGATAGTCCTTTCCATACTTCTCATAAATCTTCTCGATGGAATTATCCAGCTTGCGAGTGAGCTTATTACTGTCGCTGTCGTTAATAACTACAGTCATGGAAGCCTTAGATGGAGAATAATTCTCATTAGTGCCGCCATAGAAACTGGAAAGCTCAAACAGCAGGGAAGTGGACTTAAAGTTAGCAAGCACACCGCCTAAAGTTTTGATTGGATTTAGAGTGGAATCATACTTACCGGTAATCAGCTCTTCGGGACAATTCTTCAGCGTAATCTTATAAGCCTTATTGTATGTAGGCTTTACACGGGAGAGCTTCTTCGAAATAGAGATATGCTCGAATCCACCGGTAACAGTGGAAACCCTTGCAGATGCTGTAGAGCTGAGGCAGAATACTGCGGAGTCCTTTTTCAGCATATTAATATCAAAATCTCTGATGCCAGTGTTGTTTCCTTCTTCATCAGCAAGGAAGATTACCTGAAGAGGGCTGTTATTCTGTACATTCTTAGATATTGTAAGGGCAACAGCGATTTCTTCTATATGAGATTCCATATCAGAAGAATCAAAACTGCAAAATACAGCAGCAGGCTGTGCATCTTTAGCATGCTTAGCTGGTTTTATGGTATAGATTACATTGCCGGCAGCATCTTTTTCGGCATCTATCTGCTTGTTTTTAGCCCAGCTGAGCAAGTATGCGCTCACATCATCATTAGTTTCCATAGATCCAAGAGAATCTAAAAGATCCGTTTCATAAGCTGTAAGTTTTTCTTTTAATACCTCATCTAAAGGCGGTTCTGCCGGTTTTTCTTCCCTGTTTCGCTCTTGTTCGTGCTCAGGGAAGAAAAACCGGCAGAACCGCCTTTAGATGAG
>CAZLJV010000124.1:0-4908 GCA_964559965.1 uncultured Oscillospiraceae bacterium
CGCTGAAGTATAGCATTTTAGTGGGCATAGCGCTGGTGTTCGTATACATCGGAGCAACCTTTGGTGTGAAGTATACGACTTTATCAAACTCAGGTTTTCTGTGTGCGCTTACTGTAATTTTTACACCGATAATTGGCTTTATCTTTTTGCGTCAAAGATTGTCTAAAAAAATGCTTACTTCCGTCATCATGTGTTTTGTCGGCATAGCACTTCTGACGCTGAAGGATGATTTTTCAATAAATATGGCTAACTTGAAGGGGGATCTGCTCTGTACTTTATGTGGTGTGGCTTATGCTGTTGACCTTTTGCTGACGGAAAAGGCTGTGGCGCATGAAGAAGTAGATGCTTATCAGCTGGGCGTATTCCAGCTTGGAGTAACCGGCTTATGCAATCTCATTCTTGCATTTCTCACAGAAACTCCACATCTTCCAGGCTCTATGGAAATTTTGGGTGCAGTGGCATTTCTGTCAATCTTCTGCACAGGTGTAGCATTTGTGATTCAGCCGATTGCTCAGCAGTATACAAGTGCAGCACACGTAGGCGTAATATTCGCTTTGGAGCCTGTATTTGCAGGCGTAGTAGCATACTTGTTTGCTAATGAAGTGCTGACGGCGAAGGCATATTTTGGTGCTGCTTTAATGGTAGCGAGCATCTTTGTTATGGAAATCGATTTCTCAGGACTGGCAAAGAAATTCAGCAAATCCTGATGAGGTTGATATATAAATCGTGGTATGTAGTGAAATGAGCTGAAATTAGATTTCGCTTAAGGAGGAAGAAAACGTGAACAGGCTATTTATCAAATCGCAGGATGCGATTCAGCGTACCGTTGAAAGTCTGAATAAGGACTTGGAACGCCGTATTATCGCGAGCCCGCCAGGACAGTGTCCGGTGGATTTGACAGCGTCCTTTTTGAGACTCTGCCATTCACAAAGCTGCGGCAAATGTACTCCGTGCCGTGTAGGGCTGGGGCAGCTGCAGATTATAATCGATGGCATTCTGAATCTGGATTCAAATTCGGATATGGAAGACCTGGAGTTGCTGGAAAAAACAGCGGAGGCAATCAGCGTTACGGCGGATTGCGCGATCGGTGCGGAGGCGGCGAACATGGTTCTTCGCGGACTTCGTGGGTATCGAGAAGATTTCGAATCGCACATCAAGCATCATACCTGTACGGATAAGCTCAACGACTGGAGTCAGCCAGTGCCTTGCGTGGCAATGTGCCCTGCAGGCGTAGATGTACCTGGGTATATGGCATTAGTCAAAGCTCAGCGTTATGATGATGCAGTGAAGCTGATTCGTAAGGACAATCCGTTCCCAACTGTATGTGCTCTGATTTGTGAACATCCTTGTGAAGCACATTGCAGAAGAACATTGATCGACGCACCGCTGAACATCAGAGGACTTAAACGTTTCGCAGTTGATCACTGCGGCAATGTCCCAGTTCCAGAACCAATGGACAAGACTGGTAAGAAGGTTGCTGTAATCGGAGGTGGTCCAAGCGGACTATCAGCAGCATATTTCCTGTCTATTATGGGACATGAGGTGACAATTTTCGAAAAGCGTGACAAGTTAGGCGGAATGCTTCGCTATGGTATTCCAAGCTACCGTCTGCCTCGTGAACGTCTGCAGTGGGACATCGATGCAATATTGTCGACGGGAATTGAAGTAAAATGTAACTATGATGTAGCTACGAAAGAGGCAATCTCTGAAATCAGAGATAATTTCGATGCTACTTACATATCCATCGGTTCACATAATGCGAAGGATATCGGAATACCTGGAGGTTATTCAAAGGGTGTGATTCCGGCTGTTGAAATGCTTCGCGGAATCGGTGATGAAGCAATGCCGGACTTTAAGAATAAGGTGGTAGTTGTTATCGGCGGCGGTAATGTAGCTATGGACGTTGCAAGAACTGCTAAGAGACTGGGTGCAAGTGATGTAAGCATCGTATACCGCAGAAGAAAAGCTGATATGACTGCACTTCCGGATGAAATCGATGCTGCTGTAGCAGAAGGCTGTAATCTGATGCAGCTTATGGCACCATCTTGGATTGAGTCCAATAAAAAGGGCGAAGTTCAGGCATTATGGGTTAAACCGCAGCTTGCAGGTGCAGCAGACAGTGCTGGCAGACCTAAGCCAGTTGATGCTGATGTGGCAGAACAGAAGCTGCGCTGCGATATAATCATTTCTGCAATCGGTCAGGCTACCGATATTCGATTCTTTGAAGAATATGGTATACCTGTTTTCCGTGGAAATATTCAGGCGGAAAAGAGCAGTGTCGTAGATAATGTAAAGGGAACTTATGCAGGCGGTGACTGCGTAACAGGACCTTCAACTGTAATTAAGGCAATCGCAGCCGGTAAGGTTGCAGCTGCCAATATAGATACTTATCTCGGATTCCATCACGAAATCGAAGTAGATGTGGAAATTCCGCTTCCAGATCCTTCGGATAACCTGCCATGCGGCAGAGCTGAGCTGAAAGAACGATATGCTAAGCATCGTGAAAATGACTTCGATGAAGTAGAACAGGGCTTATCGCTGGAAGAAGCGCTTATGGAGGCTTCTCGCTGTCTGCGCTGTGACCACTACGGATTCGGTTCGTTCAGAGGAGGGAGGAATACAAAATGGTAAACCTGAAAATCAATGGACAGAAAATCTGCGTTGCAGAGGGTACGACCATCATGGAAGCTGCACAGCAGGTAGGTATTTCAATCCCACATCTCTGCTATATGAAGGAAATCAACGAAATCGGCGCTTGCAGAGTCTGTATAGTTGAACTTGTGGGCCATGAAAGAATGGTAACTGCATGTAATACAGTCTGTCAGGAGGGCATGGATGTGCTGACAAACAGCCCTCGTGTTCGCAGAAATCGTAAGATAAATGTGGAGCTGATACTGTCAGACCACAATTCCAACTGCACAAGCTGTATCAGAAGCGGAAATTGTACGCTCCAGTCCATTGCAAACGACTTGGGAATGTTTAACAGCGAATACAAGAATATCGCTGATGTTTTCCGCTGGGACAAACGCCTGCCGCTTATCAAAGATGCCACTAAGTGCGTAAAATGTATGCGCTGCATTCAGGTTTGTGAGAAGGTGCAAAGCATGAAAGTCTGGGATTTGAGAGGATCCGGATATCGTACTACAATAGGTGTTAGAGACAACAAGCCATTTAGTCAGGTTGACTGCACGCTCTGCGGTCAGTGTATAACTCATTGTCCAGTAGGTGCGCTTACAGCCCGTGATGACCGTGGTGCACTCAATGAGGCACTAGCAAATCCTGACATAGTTACTCTGGCGCAGGTCGCACCTGCTGTTCGTACAGCATGGGGCGAAGGTATAGGCCTCAAGGAAGAACAGGCTACCATGGGTAAACTGGTTCATGCGTTGAAGAAGATAGGTATCGACTATGTATTCGATACAAATTTCAGTGCCGACCTGACAATCATGGAAGAAGGTAGCGAGCTGCTGGAAAGACTGAAACACAGAGATGAACACCAGTGGCCTATGTTCACATCATGCTGCCCTGGTTGGATGAGATTCGTAAAAACTCAGTATCCTGAGCTGATTCCTAATCTCTCCACTGCAAAATCTCCGCAGCAGATGTTCGGTGCTTTGTCTAAGACTTATATTGCCGAAAACCTTGGTCTCGACCCAGACAAGATTTTCTCCATATCCATAATGCCTTGTGTCAGCAAGAAGTACGAACGCAGCGTGCCTGAAATCAATAGTTCTGGTCACGGAAGCGATGTGGATTTAGTGCTGACTACTCGTGAAATGGACCGTTTCATTAAGGCTGATGCAATTGCTCCTCAGCAGCTTTCGAGCATGCCATATGATGGAATCTTCGGAGAAGGCTCTGGTGCTGCCGTTATTTTCGGAACAACAGGCGGCGTAATGGAAGCTGCACTGAGAAGTGCATATTTCTTAGTTACCGGTGAAAATCCAGATCCGGACGCATTCCACGATGTAAAGGGTGTAGCTGATGGCTGGAAGGAAGCTGAGTTTAATCTGGCAGGTGCTGAACTGAAGGTTGCTGTTGTAAATGGCTTAGGAAATGCCCGTAAACTTATCGAAGCAGTTAAAGCTGGCGAAAAGAATTACGACTTCGTAGAAGTGATGGCTTGCCCTGGCGGCTGCGTTGGCGGCGGCGGACAGCCGTTTACAGAAGGAAAGGAATTGGCAGCGCGTCGAGGCAAACAGCTGTATGGTCTGGACGAGAACAATAAGATAAGATTCTCCCATGAAAATGCAGCAGTTCAGAAGACTTATGCAGAATTCTTAGGTGAACCTTTGTCAGAAAAAGCCCATGAACTGCTTCACACCGACTTGAGCAAGTGGAGCCTGGACATGACGGATTTTGAGAAGAAATAGAGCGAGTGAAAACACGCGAAAAGCAAGAAAAAACATAAAAACGGTGCAATCCCATGCGGGGCTGCACCGTTTCATTTTGTATGTAATAGTTGTGATTGTAAGAAATTATCAGAAAACCAGCTGTATTAAAACCATATAGCACACAGTGCCGCAGATTATGCTGATTAATGTATTTCTTTTCCACACATAAAGTATGCCCACGGTAAGTGAGGCGATGAGTGCGGGTAGAAATCCGGAAATGCTGGAAAAACTTAAGCCTTTCAAACAGTAGACTACAAGCATACCCATAATTGCATATGGAAGTATTCTGCCTAACTTTTCAATGATTTTAGGTGTTTCTCTGTTTCCGCTGAAAACTACAAAGGGGAGAAAACGCAGCATGGCTGTTACAAGGGCTATTATGCCAACCATGTTCCATGTATGTAAATCAGCCATTATTATTTTCCTCCTTATAAATGCAGAGCAGGAATGCGATAATAAGCATTGCAGGGATCAGGAAGTTGTCGCTTCCGAACAAAACCAGACAGGCTACAGA
>CAZLJV010000125.1:0-4785 GCA_964559965.1 uncultured Oscillospiraceae bacterium
CACAGGACCTGCGATGCTGAAGAGCTTTCCGCCTACGCCTAAGACCGGACCTTCCTTCTTGTACTCTATGGCAGGTGCAACCATGGAATTAGCGAAACCTGTGATTGGAACGATGAGGCCCGCACCAGCATATTTTGCCATGGCATCGAAGACACCAAACCCTGTAAGCAGCTGGGCAGCTGCGATCAGGCCGATAGTTACGAAGGTTGCAGCATCGTCTTGACTGAGACCGCTTTTTATCAGCCTGTTTTGAACCCAAAATGCCGCTGTGCATACCAGACCACCGATTAGAAAGGCTCGTACACCGTTTTGCACATAGTTGGGACTTGGCGTGAACTGTTTCACATATTTGTTGTACGCTTTGGATATTAACTTCTTCTGATTCTTCTGATTTTCCATGTTTTCCATGTTCTCACTCTCCTTCATAATAAAATATCATTTCCAGAGCCTCGATAATTATACACGCACTTGCTTTTCTCTTAAAAATCGTATATTATAAAAGGTAGTTAAATTAACGAAAGGATTTAGGTAACATATTATGAAAATGAACTACATGATCGACCATGCTGATTTGCAGTATCAGGCAATTCCACTGCCAGAGGACGTTTTGAAAATGAAGTGGAGCGGCCGTCTGGATACTGCTATCGCCATGATTGAAACCAGATTATCTGCACCTAATCTGCCTAAGGCATACAAGGCGCGCCTGACTATTGAGCTGAAAAATATTCAGCAGATGAGACAGAACTATTGGAAGACCAAGGCACAGGTTTTAGCGGAAATTCAGGAACGCATCCCTGGATTCACCATGGCAGAAGTAGATCAGTGCATTCTGGAAGGTCGCCTGGAATGGATCTTCATCGAAGGAGAACAGTACTTTATGGGCAGCACTGTCCGCAATCTCTTCAATCAGTTCCCTGACATGTGGGAACGCAGCATTAAGGGCGATACAGCAGATTACTCTGTAATTAAAGAAGTTGCAGACAACCTGCCACCAAGCGGCGGCGACATGAAGGCTCACATTCATATCCGTCACGACCTGAGAATCGAAGAATCCGCACTGGAACCTGGAAAGAAGCTCCACGCATACCTGCCAGTTCCACTGCAGCGTCAGCAGATTACTAACTTAAAGATCAACAGCATCAGCCCAGAACCACTGCGCATGCCTCAGGACGGCGATGTACAGCCTACAGCATATTTTGAAGTAGAAGTGGAAGAAGGAAAAGCGCCTGTATTCTCCGTTGAATATGAATTCGACAATGTTACACGCTATGTTGACCTGACTAATGTGGACTATGACGCAATAGCAGCTGCCGGCTTCCCAGAAGAAACCTTAGTTTATACACAGGAACGCGGTCCGCACATCCTGTTTACACCTTATCTGCGCTCTCTGGTAGAAGAGCTGGTAGGTGACGAAACTAATCCGCTTAAGATTGCTCGTATCTTCTACGACTACATCACTTGCAACCTGAAATATTCCTTCATGCGTGACTATGCTACATTAGACAGCATCGCAGAATATATCGCACTGAACCGCAAAGGCGACTGCGGCGTACAGGCAATTCTTTTCGTAACACTTTGCCGTATCGCTGGAATCCCTGCAAGATGGCAGTCCGGTCTGGATGCAGAACCTAATGAAGTAGGCGAACACGACTGGGCACAGTTCTATGTACCTACAATCGGCTGGGTTTACTGCGACCCATCTTTCGGTATGTCCTGCCGCCTGCGTAACATGGATAAGCTGTGGAATTTCTACTTCGGAAACATCGATCCATACCGCATTCCACTCAACTGCGATATGCAGTATGACTTCGTTCCACCTAAAAAATTCATCCGCTATGACCCTACAGACAATCAGACCGGTGAATTAGAATACGAAGACGGCGGTATATATGGCGAAGGTCACAGAACTTATACCGACTTAGGCATCCGCCTGATCAAGGAGTAACAGAATGTGTAAATATATTCTGGCCTCTGGTTCTCCCAGAAGAATAGAAATGATGCGTTCTGAAGGATATGACCCTTTGGTAATGCCCTCGTCCATAGACGAACCTCTGCCCCTCTACCATGGAATGACAGAGACAGTTTCCTTCCTCGCCCTTCGCAAAGCACGTGATGTCGAGGCTAAATTCCTGTCTGGCTGTGATGGTGTGCCTGCTTCAGCTCCCATTATCATCGCAGCGGATACTATCGTATATTATGATGGTGAAATCATGGGTAAACCTAAGGACAAGGAAGACGGTTTCCGTATGCTTTCTAAACTGCGTGGTAAGGTGCATTTCGTTGTGACCGGAGTTGCCTTAGTTCATGCAGGCATGCAGAATGCCAGCGTTTTTTATGAAATCACTAAGGTATATTTCACCGATTATTCTGACGAGGAACTTCTTTCTTATCTGGATACTGATGAACCTTATGACAAGGCTGGAGGTTATGCCATTCAGGGAACCTTCGCTAAATATGTAGATCATATCGAAGGCGACTATGATAATGTGGTAGGATTCCCATGGGCTCGTGTCCAGAAGGAACTGGCTAAATTCACGAAAGGACTTTAGATTTAGATATGAAAAAATTTATGGCAGAGTTTAAGGCCTTTATTTCAAAAGGCGATGTCATGAGTATGGCTGTCGGTATCATCATCGGTGGTGCGTTCACATCGATCGTAAATTCATTAGTGAATGATGTAATTACACCATTTTTAGGTATAATCATCGGTGGTATTGATTTCAGCGGAATAGTTATAACTGTTGGTTCTGCACAGATTTTGGTGGGAAACTTCATACAGGCCGTCATTACCTTCCTGCTCACTGCACTTGTGCTCTTCTCCATTATGAAGGCATTTAACAGTTTCAAGAAGAAGGAAGAGACAGCACCTGCTGAACCGGCTGCACCACCTGCTGATGTACAGCTTTTGACAGAGATTCGCGATCTTCTGAAGGATAAATAGAATACTTGCATTATAAAAGGCTGCCCACATAACTGTGAGGCAGCCATTTTGTTTATATTATGATAGTTAACTATCCTTTCACTTCTTCATCGGGCCATCTGGCATAAATTGCTCAAAAATCCCTGCTGCACCGCATCTTTCAAGTTCTGCTAAGTCTTCTGTCGACTTTATAGTATAGTAGAACAGCGGACCTCTCCACCTGCGTACTCCACCATCTAATCTATCTCGATAGTTATATGCAACGAAGTCAGGCTTGCTGTATATATTTATAAGCAGCTGCCTTACTAAGAAGTTCTGGAATGGTGTAATCATCTTTTCATTATGATTTATATCGCCAGCAAGCTGTCCACGAACAATGTCAGGTCTGTTATCCTTGAACCACTTAACAGCCCCGGGACTAAACGACTCAACGCACCATAAGGTAGGTGCCGACGAAGAATATTTTGCATCGTAAGCGTCGAGAGCCTCAGCTGTCTTTCTGCATAATTCCTGTGTCGTACTTTCTCCGTCAGATGTCTTACCTGCTTTAAGCTCGACTATAAGGGGGACACGGCCTGCTACCATATCCAGCATCTCCTGAAATTCAGGAATCGTCTCATCACTTTCTTCCAACTTATACTTCTTCGCTTCGGCCAGCGTAAGATCCTCGATTACTAAATCCACACCTGCTGTTCTCTTCAGATTAGGGTCGTGAATTACGGTAACTTTCCGTCTTTAGTCAGATGCAAATCCATTTCCATTCCGAAGCCCTGCTCCACAGCCAGCCTAAATGCAGCCATTGAGTTTTCGGGAATTGTCGGTTTGTTATGATAGCCACGATGTGCGTAGCGATATTTCAAAAGCTCATCAAGAAGTTTCTGCTTATCCTTAATTTTACTCATATCAATCCTCTCCCCTTAAATTTTAGTCATCAATATCGAAGGCTTCTAAACCTTTTTTCGGTGCGTCTGGGCAGCTGTCTCCGTGCTTAACCTGCAGCATGGTGCAGAATGCGATTCCTGCGAATATAGCTGAGTAAGGGAACAGTGTCCAGTATCCCACGTGTTCTAAGAAGAAGCCTGACAAAATCGGTGTGAATACCTGCGCAGCCATGCTGAATGTATAGTACATTCCTGTGAATCTGCCGATATCACTGCCTTTGCACATTTCTACTACCATAGGATATGAGTTTACATTGATTGATGCCCATGCCATACCTACCAATGCAAATAAGATATTGATAGAGAATGTAGCTTCTTTGAATGTAGAGCCAATCACGAAACATGTACCCATCAACGCCACACCGAAGAGAATAACTTTCTTACGACCGATTTTGCTGGAAACAATGCCGACAGGCATATATGATGCGATAGCAGCCACTGTCGCAACCATCAGCGCGCCAGCGAAACCGCCGCCTTCCATGCCCCAGGTCTGGGTCGCATATTTTGAGAAGGAGGTGGTAACTGCGTTGTATGCCATGAACCAGAATGATACTGACATAAGCAAGAATATCAGGCTTCGCTTCACATCTTTAGGCAGTGCCGCAGTTTCCTGCGCATCACTGTCTGCATCGTCTGTTTCTTCTGCCTCGTCTTCGATTCCATATTCTTTTTCGATGGCAATTCTCTCGTCTACGAACTTGTTTTCACGAACCTGCGTCAAAATCACTACAAGCGCAATTATCATTATAGTTGAAACGCCTGCGAACAGCAGCTGGTAGCTTGGTGCCTCTCCATCGCCCACCAAAAACATAATCATAATCAGCGAGGTCACGCCGCCCACAGCGCCCATGAGATTTATGATGGCATTTCCCTTTGAACGCAAAGGTTTAGGTGTTACATCTGGCATTAATGATACTGCAGGTG
>CAZLJV010000126.1:0-4721 GCA_964559965.1 uncultured Oscillospiraceae bacterium
GCCTATATACTGGTCACACGTGAGTTTTTCGGTTGAAACGAATATCTACATTTATGGGAGGTTATATTTTTATGGGACATGAACACAAGAAAGGCCAGTGGAGCTCCAGCTTCGGATTCCTCATGGCGGCAATCGGCTCTGCTGTAGGGCTTGGTAATTTATGGGGCTTTCCTTACAAGATGGGTATGAATGGCGGTTTCGCATTCCTCATCATCTACTTGTTGTTAATAGCAACAGTTGGTATCGTACTGTGTCTGACTGAGCTTTCTCTGGGACGTAAGACTGGAAAGGGCGTAGTTGCTGCTTATGAAACAATTTCTAAGAAATATTCATTCGTCGGCTGGTTTGCATGGATTTCCCCAATGCTGATTCTGGGCTTCTACTGCATGTTAGGCGGCTACTGTGTTAAATATGCCGTTGCTAATCTGGGTGACCTGTTCCACGCATCTTGGGGCGTAGGCGGTGCAGATGCAGCTGAATATTTTACTGCATTCTATACTAATCAGGCTGAAGCTTCTATCTACACTTTCGTCTTCATCGCAATGACAGTTGCAATTGTACTGCTGGGTGTTTCCAACGGTATCGAAAAGTTTACAACTATCGCTACACCTGCTCTGTTTGTAATGCTGGCTATCACCATCGTTCGCAGTGTAACCTTAGAAGGTGCTGGCGCTGGTATTGAATTTATCTTAAAGCCTAACTTCGATGTATTCGCTGATGGCGGCTGGATTAAAGTTCTCGCTGCTGCCGGCGGTCAGATGTTCTTCTCTGTTTCACTGGGTATGGGTATCACCGTAACCTACGGTTCATACATGAAGAAGACTGAACAGCTGCAGAAGAGTGCCTTCTTCATTCCTATCGCTGATACTGTAGTAGCTGTAATGGCATCATTTGCAATCATGCCAGCAGTATTTGCTACAGGACTTGACCCTGCACAGGGACCTGGACTGCTCTTCATCGTACTCCAGACAGTATTCTCAGCAATGGGCGGATTCGGTCCAATCTTTGGATTCATGTTCTATGTGCTGCTGTTTATCGCATCTATCACTTCATCTATCGCACTGCTGGAATCTGTATCTTCCGTAGTTATGGATAAGCAGATTGCTAAGGGCATCAAGCCAAACAGAACTAAGATTGCACTGATTATGGGTACTTATGTAGTAATTCAGGGCGTTTTCGTAGCAATGGACGGTCTGGGATCACACGGTTTCCCTCAGATTTTGGGACAGTCCACATGGCTTGATACATTCGACTTGATTTCCGAAGGTATCTTAATGCCTTTAGGTGCGCTGATTACAGCTATAATCTTCGGTTGGCTGAACACTGGTTGGGCTGATGACGAAATCAGTCTGGACCGCGGCGGCTTCAAAATCCGTGGTTTCTACCGTTTCTGCATCCGCTTCATCGTCCCTCCAATCCTGGTTCTGGTATTGCTCGGACAGATTGATACCTTCTTCAAGATGGGTTGGTTCTCCTAAAAATGTTTTTTAGACGGGGTAGTCATAGACTGCCCCTTTTTTTTCGCCTAAAAATGGGGTATACTAATTACAATTAAGCTTATAATCAAGTTAACAATTTAAGTTTACTAAAATGGAGGTTACTATGGATCCAAGAATAGAGAAGTTATCAGCTTTATTGACAGGTTATTCCTGCCGTCTGCAGCCTGGCGAAAAGGTGCTCATCGACTACGAAGGTGAAGAAACCAAGCCTCTGGTTCGACAGTTGATTAAAGACAGCTATAAGCTGGGAGCGAAGCCATATGTTACGCATAGAGACAGCAGCGTGCTTAGAGAGATTTTGCTGGGAGCAGACGAGGAACAGATTCGTTTTCAGGACGAATATCAGCTCCACCAGATGAAAGGCATGGACGCCTACATCGCAATCCGTGGAAATGCCAATGTTTCTGAGCTGGCTGATGTGCCTGCCGAAAAGCTGAACATGTATTATCGCCTCACTCAGCCGACTTTGGACTGGCGTGTAAACAAGACTAAATGGGTAATCCTGCGCTATCCTAATGCGTCTATGGCGCAGCTTGCGGGCAAAAGCCAGGAGGCTTTCGAGGACTTTTTCTTCGATGTGTGCACGCTTGATTATCAAAAGATGAGCGATGCCATGGATGCTCTCGTTGATTTAATGAACCGAACCAGCAAAGTCCGTCTTCTCGGACCTGGCACTGATCTGACTTTCTCTATCGAAGGCATTCCAGCTATAAAGTGTGCTGGCGAATGCAATATTCCTGACGGTGAGGTTTATACTGCACCTGTGAAGGATTCCATGAACGGTCACATCAGTTACAACACTTGCAGTGAGGAACAGGGTTTCACTTACGAAAACATTTGCTTCGAAATAAAGGACGGTCGTATCATCAATGCCACTGCCAACGACACTGACCGCATAAACCAGCTTTTGGATACTGACGAGGGTGCTCGCTATTTCGGTGAATTTGCAATCGGCGTAAATCCGTATGTGCTTGAGCCTATGAAGGATACGCTGTTCGATGAAAAGATTTGCGGCAGCTTCCATCTGACTCCGGGCATGGCTTATGAAGATGCTGATAACGGAAATAAGTCTGCGGTTCATTGGGATTTAGTTATGATTCAGCGTCCTGAATATGGCGGTGGTGAAATCTGGTTCGATGATGTTCTCATTCGCAAAGACGGTATGTTCGTCATCGATGAGCTGAAGTGCCTCAATCCAGAGCAGCTTAAGTAAAGAGTCATCAGCAAGCCGGCGTGTAGCTGCATACTAGCGGCGGTACTTCAACTGCGCCGTTCGCTCGCCTCTACTCGCCGCCGCTCGTTTTGGCCTATAGGAAATTTCGTTTTGGCACTTTCACATTGGCGTAAATTAGGATATAGTCTTAATGTAACATTTCGAGAAAATTCAGCAGGAGATATATTAAATGGAAAACCAAGAAAAAAAGACATTTTTCGACAAAATCGGTGTCACACCTAAACAAATCGGCTATCTAATGCTCGCCAATCTTTGCTACGCACTGGCACTCGACCTCTTCTATGTGCATAATAATATAGCAGCAGGCGGCCTCGCCGGTGTCGGCACCGTTTTAAATTCAATATTTAACCTGCCTGTAGGTGCAGTGGTATTCGTTCTGAATATTCCAATCTGTATCTGGGGGCTGCGTGTAAAAGGAAAAAAATTCATACTGACTTCTTTAGTTGCTGTCGTTGTCTACTCTATAATCGTAGACTCTCTGGCATTCCTGCCATCTGTGACAGATGACAAGTTAGTAGCAGTAATCTGTGGCGGTATCTTATACGGTATGGCTGCCTCATTTTCTGTCAAAGCGCAAATTTCCGCTGGCGGTACTGATTTATTAGCAAAACTTTTGATTACCAAACTTCGTCATGTCAGCCTGGGTTCGCTTCTCATGGCACTTGACGGCTCTATCGTAGTCTTAGCTATGATTGTTTACGGTGAAATCGAAGCCGGCATCTATGCCATCTTAGCTATCGCTGTTACATCTATCGTTACAGACAAGATCAACAGCGGTTTCAACAAGGCAGATATGTTCTATATATTTGCCAACAAAAATTTAGATAAGATTTCTCATGCAATTCTTTATGACATGGGACGCGGCGCAACTTGCCTGACTGGCGTAGGCATGTATGGCGGAAACGAGAGACAGATTCTCATGGTAGTAGTAAAACCTAACGAAATGCCTCGCTTAAAGGCAATCGTTCACCGCTATGATCCACACGCTTTTATAATCCTCACAAGCGCCTTTGAAATCATCGGTGAAGGCTTCGAGGACTTGAACCTGACCAGCACCATACATGATGATGACGATATTGAAGAATAGAGAGTAAAAAGTAAAAAAAGGCTCTGACTTATGATTTTGACAGTCAGAGCCTTTTTATTTGTATATACACGAAAGAAATAAAAAAAGTCTGGTCAAAGACCAGACTTTTCGTTGGTGCGCCATAAGGGACTCGAACCCCTAACCTTCGCATTCGTAGTGCGCTACTCTATCCAATTGAGCTAATAGCGCATGCACCCAACGCATCGACACCGAAGTGTCTCAACGTTTATATATTATACTGTAACTTGCACCAAATGTCAAAGGTTTTTTTCATAAAAACTCAACTTTTTGTTACTTTTTCTTACTTTACGGTTTCTTATTATTTCTCAAAAGACTGCTTGCCTACTCTACTTCTTTATGCTCTAATCGCTGATGACAATTTTATATGACTTATATAAATTCATGATTGGATGAATGTTTCTACAAACTACCATAATAGTTTTTCTATGAGAATACAAACATTTCAAACTTAACCCTGTGTTCCTTGGTATGTATACATTATACTTTGCCTATTTTTGCTCAATCTCTATTGACTTTTCTTCAATTTGTGGTATATTGAAGTTACAAAGCGATAAGGCATTAACATAGATTCAGAGAACAACTATCCGAGCAGTGAAGTTGATTCTCCGCGAAGAAGGTTATATCTTAAAGTTTTAGAATTTATAAAGGGAGGTGGGTCCGAAACACATGGAGTTTGAACAAGTGAATATGAAATAATACCGATTGTATCATTTAAGGGTCTAATCGCAGTGTAGTGTGAAGGCAGACCATGTTAGTAGGATAGTAAAGTTACAATCGGTATTATTTTTTTATTTTTTGAAATATTTGCTCACACGCATGTATTTTTTCGTCCCATTCATGAGGTAAGCCGAACATATAGCAGCCCCTGGCCGCCAGCAAA
>CAZLJV010000127.1:0-4715 GCA_964559965.1 uncultured Oscillospiraceae bacterium
GTTCAAATCTGGGTGTCGCCTCCATGACCTTTAAGGTCTAACTGAAAAACCGCTGGAGATCCAGCGGTTTTTTCGTAGGTAAAGAATTTATTAATTAAAAAGTAGAAGAAAAAATGTAGGAGTTTTTATTATGGGTGAAAAGAATGTAAAACACAGCCTGACGTTAAGCGAAACCATCACCATAACGAGCATGCTTTTCGGCATGTTTTTTGGTGCAGGAAATCTGATTTTCCCTGTATACATGGGGCAGGTTGCCGGACATAACGTATGGGCTGCAATTGTAGGTTTTTTAATCACAGGCGTAGGTATGCCGCTGTTGGGCGTAGCAGCACTGGGTATCAGCCGAAGCAACGGACTATTTGATCTGGGAAGCAAGGTTGGACATAAGTACGGTGTATTTTTTACATGCGCATTGTATCTGACTATAGGCCCAATGTTCGCAAGTCCAAGATGCGCAACAGTGCCATTTACAGTGGGAATTGCACCACTCTTGGGTGAAGGCGCATCAGAAAAGATGGCTTTATGTATTTTCTCCATAGTTTTCTTCCTGGTTGTTTTAGGATTCTCATTGAAGCCAGGCAAGATTATGACATGGATCGGCAAAATCTTAAATCCTGTTTTCCTCTGCTGTCTGGCAATTTTCATTGTAGCAGCACTGATTTCTCCTATGGGAAGCATGCATGGCGTTGAAGCAGTGGGAAATTACGAGGTAAACGCATTTTTTAATGGATTTTTGGAAGGATATAATACTATGGACCTGTTAGCTGGACTTGCTTTCGGTATCGTAGTAATCAATGTAATTAAAGGCTTAGGAATCGAAAGACCTGAAGACATAGCGAGCAGCACTGTAAAGGCAGGTGTTTTCAGCTGCCTGCTGATGGCGGTTATCTATATTCTCATCACTATCATTGGTGTACAGAGTCGTGGAATTATGGACGCATGTGAAAACGGCGGTGAGGCTTTATATATCATAGCTAACTACTACTTCGGAAAAGTTGGTACAGTAATCTTAGCTGTTACTGTAACATTTGCCTGCCTTAAGACATCAGTTGGTTTGACTACAAGCAGTGCAGAGGCTTTCGTGGAACTGTTCCCAAATGGGCCAAGCTACAAGGCGTGGACTTGCATTTTCGCAGGAGTGGCGCTGCTGGTGGCAAACTTAGGACTGACAAGCATTATCGCATATGCTGTACCGGTTCTTATGTTCCTGTATCCGCTGGCAATTACACTGATTTTAATGGTATTATGCGGAGGTCTGTTCAATCACGATCGCAGAGTATATATTTCTGTAACTGCATTTACATTTGTAGCTGCATTTTTAGATCTGCTGGCTGCACTGCCGGAAAATGCGGTGGCATTACTGCATGTAGAGCCAGTGCTGACCTTAGCTAATAAGATTTTGCCGCTGTTTAATTTAGGTATGGGTTGGATTTGTCCGGCTCTTGTAGGCCTTGTAGTAGGACTCATCTGGAAAGCAGCTGCAAGTAAGGGTAAATAAGAAAAAGAAGAGCGTATTCAATGGGTAAAAAGAAACATAAAAGCAGAAAAAAGAATAATCGAAGCAACTACTTTTCCAGACCGGAACTTATGGAAAACTTCAGACTTACGGAATCTTTAATTAAAAGATATTTTCCGTATGCTGGACGAGGATATGAGCTTGGGTTGGGAAAAAATGACAATCATCATTACTGGAGAAAGAGTGAAGTTGAGTACTTCCTGCAGGATCCGGCATTTCGCATTGATTTCGCCAAGGTAGAGGCAGAGCGCCAGAGACAGAGAGAGCGTGAAGAGGGCATGCGCAGTCTTCTGCTTTCGTATGGCGGCATGGAGATGATTGAACAGGCAAAGGATATGACACGCAAAGTGTATATTCATGTAGGTCTTACCAACTCCGGAAAAACTTATGACGGCCTGCAGGCACTGAAAAAGGCAGAATGTGGGGCGTACTTGGGGCCGCTGCGACTTTTGGCATTGGAAGTTTTCGATACTCTTAATGATGCTGGAGTTCCGTGCAGCTTGCTTACAGGCGAGGAGCGAATTGACGTGCCGTTCAGCAATATCGTAGCATCTACCATAGAAATGTGCGATTATCAGAAGCATTACGATGTGGTTGTAATCGATGAAGCTCATCTGGTTGCAGATAAGGAGCGTGGAAGCCACTGGACAAGAGCAATTTTATCCATTGACGCAAGAGAACTTCATATATGTACAGCTCCGGAAGGATTAGAAATCATTGAAGGACTGATTCGCACAACAGGAAGCATTTGCGAAGTTGTTCACCACGAAAGACTGACACCGCTGAAATTTGCAGGCGAATTTAAGGATTTGAAACTGGTTGAACCTGGAGATGCGCTCATAACTTTTTCAAGAAGAGAAGTTCTGAGAATTGCAGCAGAATTAGAAGCCGCGGGTATAAAAGCAAGCGTGGTTTACGGTGCTTTGCCGCCGCCATCGAGAAGGGAAGAAGTGCGTAAATTTGCTTCTGGCGAGACGAATGTGGTAGTAGCTACAGATGCCATAGGTATGGGTGTTTCACTGCCAATCAGACGAGTGATATTTTGCAAGACAAAAAAGTACGACGGCGTGTCCACACGCAGGCTGAAGACCAGCGAGGTGAAGCAGATTGCCGGTCGAGCAGGGCGCTATGGAAAATATGATGTGGGCTATGTTCTGACTATGGACACTCCGGAATTGATAGAAACTTGCTTGAATGAGGAAACTCCTCCGGTGACCCATGTAACCATTCCGTTCCCGCAGGAAGCCCTTCATTCCGACTACTCCCTGAAGGAGCTTTTGGAGGCATGGCAAAATCTGCCGCCCGTAGAGGGTTTTCACAGAGAGGACATGTGGGAGTCTCTGGTTTTATTCGAAGAGATGAAGCCGCTGCCAAAGCGTGCATCTAAGGAAGAAATCTATTCCTGCATTACTTGTCCGGTAGATGTTAAGTCTCCTGAGCTTGTCCAGTACTGGAAGGATTGCTGCAAGGCATTTTTCCGCAAAACATCTATGCCTCATCCTGAATTCGTAGCTGAGGAAGGTTTTACGCTGGAGGAATGTGAGCTTCAGTATGCTGCACTCGATGTTTACAGCCGTATGCTGAAGAAGGCTGGCGAAAAGGACGAGACCATGCAGGAAAAGCTGTTGCTGTGCGAAAAGATAAATGGGCTTTTGCTGGAAAACAAGCAGGAGTATCTGAAAAAATGTAAGTATTGCGGTCGTCCGCTGTCACCTACATTTCCGCATAATGTGTGCGACAGATGTTATTTCACAGGCGCGCGCTATGGCCGCATTGATTATGCAGATATGGCGAAGAAGTCTGCGCAAAAATCTGAATATAAGTCAGAGCAGAAGTCCGAACAGAAAAAGAAGTCTTCTAAAAAGAAGATGCCTAAATATGAGATGGGATTCAAGTTGGAGTGGTTTGATCCTGAATAAAAAATGGCAAGAGAATTGAGAAGAGTTTTAGCTCGCTCATTTCACTTGCCATTTCTGTTTTATTTCAAAGACTCTTCCGCCTCTTCAATCGAATCATATCCATACAGCTGAACCATAGTCATCTGATTCATCATAGAAAGCGACTGGCCTTCCTCCTGAAGTTTCTGCACATAGGCAACATATGCCTCCAAAAGCTGAAGCGGATAAGTTTCCAGCTCGCCACGAGCGTAAGTTTCAAGAGAAGTGAAACCAGTAGCATCGCCATCGGAAGTGATAGGGCGTCCAGCCTGCGCCAGACGAGGATATTTCGCCGCAAAATCCTTTTCCCAAGCGATAAGCGCCTCCACAATGGTATTTATCAAGCGGTAGTGCTTAACTGGAACCATAGGCATATAAGGCTTCAGATGTTTGTTGAAATAATGCAAATCTGTATACTGCATCATGCGGCCATACTTTTCTGTAACAAGATTTCTGCCGGATTCCTGACATTCTCTTACAAACTGCGCCCACATTTCCAGCATCTCATCAGTCCAGTTGGCATACTGGCTGCATCTCATAATATAAAATGTATCTGGATCGTCCTGACAGCTTGCACGGCCGCCTATATTATCGGTATGCTGGAACATATTCCATTCTGCACCGATTACTTCGTCTAAAATTTCCTGTTTTTTAGTAATATCCATAAGTAAAATCCTCTCCCTGGCTTATTTCCGCCAGATGATCCTGCAAAAAATTACTCCTGCACTGCGAAAAACCTTGCTTGCGCAGTTCTTCTGCCACGGCCGAACATATTGACTCCGTGATTTCAAAGGCACCCTGCAAAACCTCTGCTCCCATGAGCTTACTTATTTCCTCGGCGCAGTGATGTGCCAAAGGGCTGTTTTCTGCGATTTTTTGCAAACTGCGGAAGCTCCACTTGTAGAATGGAGTGTAACTTCCATGGAGCAAGTGAAGCATTGAAATGGCAGCTTCGGTAAATCGAGCTGCCGAAAGCTGTGCGGCCACCTTATCTCCTCGCTGCATCATGCGCAACATATTGTACTGCCCAGCCTGTGACATTACTGCTGCACGAGCTGCCAGCTTCTTTCTAAGTACAGATTCTGGATAGAAACCTTGTAATTTCCTGCGTGCCTGGTCGAAATCAGCGCAGCCCATCTTCCATATCTGACCGTTGGTTGCAGCGGCCAGATTGGCTTCTGGTATCAAAAGCCAATCTTCGTCGGTTTCAGGTATTTCGGTGAACCAACTGTAGAAGAGAGAAGATGGCATGACGCCGAGAC
>CAZLJV010000128.1:0-4630 GCA_964559965.1 uncultured Oscillospiraceae bacterium
ATTTATGACTTCTCCATCAAGTGTGACGAAGCGAAGACCGCCGGCACCGGGGATTTTGCTAAGTGAAACTGCATTGTCAAGGTTATCGACTATGGCAACTCTGCCCAGCAGGTAATTAAGCACGCCTTCGTATTCGCTGTCGAAAGAAATAAGGTCTACTGCAAGGCCTAAATATCCCTCGATTTGCTCAACACGACGCTCCACATCTGCCTTACGGCTTCTTACGGAACGAATCGGAAGGAAGGTGCATCGACCTGCACGATTTTCTTTCAGTGCTCGAACTGCCGCTTTAGCATCTTCATCGCTGTCGCAAACGATATTCTGAGTTCCGGCACCCAGCGCAGTTTCAATGGCCACTTCATAACCTGTCGGCACATCGATTAAATCAGCCACAACACCTCGGATTCCAGGCTTTTTATGACGCATAATAAAGCGAACTGCCGAATTATATCCGTCATAATTGTTCTCTAAGGTCTCCAAAGCAGTCTTTCGCGCGGAAAGATTAGTGCCATTTGTGCGCAAGTCTTCCCATTTTCGAGCTAAATCTGCTCTTTCCTGGGTATATGATTTTCTATCTTCTTTCGCTTCATCAAGAGAACTTCTCAGAGTTTCCAGCAAAGCATCTGCTTCCGCCTTTTCCCTCTGTGCCTCACGCATTCGCTGGTCATAGGACTGTGCATTGCGCTCTATTTCTGCCTGATCCTCTACTATCTCTTTTCTTCTCTTTTCGAGAGTTTCCTGAAAGTTTTCGTAGGTTCTCACATCGGAACCTTTTTCATTTATCTTGCTGCGCAGCTCGAGTATATCCTCGTTAGCTTTATTTATTCTGCCTGAGTATTCATTAGATGCAGCAACCGCATCTGCATACTTGCTCTTTTTTTCGTTTAACTCGTCCTCCGCCTTCTGAAGCTGCTCACTGATCTGGCGCATTTCGCCATCAATCTTGCTTGCTTCTTCCTGCTCAGTATCTTTACGCTTAGAATAATCTTCGATTTCATCATTGATTCTATTAAAATCACGTTCGATTCCGCCTAAGCGCTCTTCATTACGAGTTGCCTCATTATTTAAGTCGCTTATCTCATTGTTAATGGTGATAAGCTGATCTCTGGCATCCATTCCGAATTGTTCCAAATCAGCACTTCGCTGGCGGCTTTTAGTCAGCTCGCTATCGATTGCTTCCTTTTCCTCATTTGATTTATCAATGGACGCTTTCAACTCATCTACATCATTTTTTAATGCAGCATTTGATTGCTCCAGCGTATCGATGCTCTTAAGTGCAATATTGATTTCCAGCTCCTGATAGCGTTCCTTAAGCTGAAGATATTCTTTAGCCTTTGCGCTGTCCTCTCTCAGTCCATCAATACGGCCTTCGATTTCAGTTATGATATCGTCGGCACGCTCTAAATTAGCATTAGTAGCGCTTAATTTACGCTCTGCCTCTGCTTTTTTAGATTTATAGAGAACTACACCTGCTGCTTCTTCGAATATCTCTCTTCTGCTTTCAGCCTTGCTGCTTACAATATCTGCAATCTTTCCCTGTCCAATAAGAGAATAGCCGTCTACGCCGATTCCGGTATCCATAATCAGCTCCCTTATATCTCGCAGGCGACATGCATTATTATTGATCAAATACTCGCTTTCGCCAGAACGATACATTCGGCGAGTAATCGCAACTTCATTATAATCAATTGGCAGGATTCCAAGTGAGTTGTCTATAACTAATGTAACCTCTGCCATCCCTCTGGACTTTCTGCTGGCGGTACCGGCAAATATGACTTCCTCCATCTTGCCACCACGCAGCATCTTCGGACTCTGCTCTCCAAGCACCCAGCGAATTGCATCGCTGATGTTGGATTTACCGGAACCATTAGGTCCTACAATACAAGTCACACCTTCATGAAACTCAATGACCACAGGCTCGGCGAAAGACTTGAATCCGTGCATTTCCAGTCGTTTAAAATACATTAACTATCTCCTCTCTTTAGGGCTTCTCGGGCTGCATTCTGCTCAGCTTCTTTCTTGCTCTTTCCGCTTCCGCATCCCAAAATCTGTCCATTGTACTCCAAATGGACATAGAAGGTCTTATTATGTGCAGGGCCTTCTTCCCTGTCTATTTCGTATATAATCTGAGCACCTTTTCCCTTTGCCTGCAAAACCTCCTGAATCTCAGACTTGTAATCCGAGAACAGTTTTCCGTTCGCAGCTTTATCGATGGTATCGTTGAAAACCTCAACTACGAAACGTTGTGCTGCGTCATAACCGCCGTCCATAAACAGTGCCCCGATAATAGCTTCCATGGCATCTGCCAAAATGGAGTCTTTTTTTCTTCCACCTGCAGAATCTTCACCATGTCCTAAATTTATATATTTTCCCAAATTCAGCCTTCTGGCATTTTCAGCCAGAGAACGTTCACACACAATCTGAGCACGAGTCTTAGTCAGCATACCTTCCGTAACCGGACCCATGCGATGAAAGAGTTCCACACTGACGATGGCGTCGAAAAAGGCGTCACCTAGAAACTCAAGACGTTCATTATCCTTATGGTGAGTATTCTTCTCCTTATTATAAGAACTGTGCGTTAATGCACGCTCCAGATATTCCGGATTACGAAATGTGTATCCGATGACCTTTTCAAACTCTTTTCTATTCACTGAGCGTAATCTCCTCTATTTCCAGAACAGAATTCTGGATTGTTTCTACTACTTTACCCTCTACAAATGGAATACCCTTTAAGATGGTATTCTTAACCGCATTAGCATTAGAAGAACCGTGCATCTTAACGATAGGCCCCTTAACGCCCAAAATCGGTGCTCCGCCATATTCAGAGTAGTCGAAATCTTTCTTCAGTTCGCTGATCTTGTCCAGCAGCAGCGCTGCTCCCAGCTTAGCCTTAACGCCGTCAGTAAACTTACGCTTCATTACCTGCAAAATATTCCATGCCAGCCCTTCCGTCAGCTTCAGGATTACATTTCCCGTAAAACCGTCGGCTACGATAACATCGCAAGCGCCCTTAGGAACTTCTCTCGCTTCCACATTGCCGATAAAGTTCAGATGGCTCTGTTCTAAAAGCTCATAAGCTGCCTTAGTCAGCGTTGAACCCTTAGCTGCTTCAGCACCTAAGTTTACCAGACCAACCTTCGGATTCTTTCTACCCAAAACCTTTTCCATGTAAATGTTGCCCATGATACCGAATTCAAGCAGATTAGTAGGCTTACATTCTGCATTAGCACCTGCATCTAAAAGCAGAGATGCTTCGCTTCCCATGATTGGATAAACACTTGCCAGTGCTGGTCTGTCAATTCCCTGAATTCTTCCTAAGATAAACAGACCGCCTGCCATCAGTGCGCCTGTGCTTCCTGCAGAGATAAATATATCTCCTTCTCCGCTCTTGACCATATTAATCCCTTTAACTATAGAAGAATCTTTTTTAGATCTAACCGCTCTTACAGGTGCATCATCATTGGTGATTACATCCCTCGCATCAATAACAAAAATTTGATTCTGGTTATAGCTGTATTTAGACAGTTCCGCTCTGATAAGCTCTTCCTGTCCGATAATATGTATTTCGTGTTCTGTTTCTCTCGAAGCGAGAACTGCACCTTCTACAACAGAAGCTGGTGCGTGATCTCCTCCCATACCGTCTAAAATAATTCTCATCGTCGTTACCTCCGAAATATATAATCTAAAACGTTTTTAATCCTTCTCAAATTAAAGACATACTCATACAAATTAAATCATATCATAATTCTGCCCAAAAAACAACAAAAAGGACAGAGTTTCTGTCCTTTTCAATGGTTATAACGACATTTATTTCATTTTTTATTTTAATTCTTCGTCTAAAACTGTACCCTTAGCAACCATATTAGTTGGCCCTGTAAGGTAAATGCTTTTTATTTCATCGCCTTGACGCTTTATATCTATGACCAGCTCGCCACCCTTCATAAAAGCATGGACACATTCTCCTGATGTTTCACCTTTAAGTGTAAGAGCTGTAACAACAGATCCAGTTCCCGTGCCGCAGGCATATGTAAAGTCTTCTACGCCTCTTTCGTATGTGCGCTCGTAGACCTCATTTTCGCCTATGACTTCGTAGAAATTTATATTCGCACCCTTCGGAAAAGCCGGGCTGTATCTCAGCTTGCGTCCAAGTTCAAACAGTTCTGTCTCCGGATACTCACGAAGTCCTTTAATTGGGACTGCTGCATGAGGTATGCCTGGATTTCCCAACTCCACATAGGAGCATTGATAGGTTACACCGTCGATTTCCACTGGATAATCAAGCTCCAGCACGCTGGGATTATTCAGCCGAATCTGATAATTACGCTGATCTATACGTTTTCCGGCCACCAAGCCTGCGGTAGTTTCAATCTTCTGAATTTCACCGGCAAGTCCCATCTCATAACCATAGCGGCAAATGCAGCGAGCCCCATTTCCGCACATTTCGCCCATGGAGCCGTCTGCATTGAAGAAAAGCATCTTATAATCAGCCTCCGTCCCATCTGGCTTTTCTACGATCATGATGCCATCCGCCCCATATAAAGATTGCGCTCCCAAAGATTTTTTTCGATTTTACGCCATTATTACAATCCCAAGTAAACGCAGATAATTTTTATAATAAGGAAATAGTTAC
>CAZLJV010000129.1:0-4499 GCA_964559965.1 uncultured Oscillospiraceae bacterium
ATGAGGTGCATTTTTGTACGAATTTCGGTCGACAGCTCGATTTATAGCACAAAAAAAGAATCTTAAAATCCCGATGAGGGGAATTTAAGATTCTGAAAGATTTTTATTAATTGTCTATTCAGCGGTGATGACGGTTGCAACGAACCGATGGCCGCCGACTTACTCATTGCTGTGATCGTGGCTGTGATTGTGGCTGCAGTCGCAGCAGTGGCAGTCGTCACCGTGATTTTTGTGTTCTATATGGGTGAATGCAATGTCCAAAATGTCGACCACATGCTGGTCGTCCAGAGAGTAGAACATATTCTTTCCGTCACGGCGAGCTTTCACAAGGCCTTCTTCTTTCAACATTCGGAGCTGGTGGGAAACAGCAGATTTTGTCATATCGACAGCTTCTGCGATATCATTTACGCAAAGCTCCTGAACTGAGATGCAGCACAGTATCTTCATTCTGGTCTCATCGCCTACGACCTTGAAGAAGCTGGCAGCTTTAGGAATAAGATCCAAGGGTAGTTTGTGCATTTATTTGCCTCTTTCGTAATATTTTTTCATTTCGTCTTCAGGCACCATGCTTCCGCCAGTTGCCCACAAAATATGTGCAGCACCGGCCATTTTTTCTGGCGTCAAATCGTGTGCTTTTAGCCATTCTGAATCCGCAGCCAGCTGTGATGGGCCAGGGAAACTTGCGCACGAAGATGGTTCGATGAATATACCTTCGCTGTCGGCAAGGGCAGTCAGGAATGGATAAAGTTTTTCGTCAGAAATTGTATAGCAGCCGTCCAGCAAAGTTTTCATAACATCGCTGACAAGAACAGAGGCACGGCCTACAGCCAGACCGTCTGCATCTGTCTTTCCGTCAAGCCCAATGTCGGAAACTGCAATTTCATTTCTGAGACCTGTAATCATGCTCAGCGTCATACAAGGTGCGTGGGTTGGTTCTGCGAACAAAATATGCACACTAGAACCGAACATTTCTTTCAGACCGAAAGCAACGCCACCAGGGGCACCGCCTACGCCGCATGGAATGTATACAAAGAGCGGATGATTTTCGTCGACTTTGATGCCGCACTCTTCAAACTGACTTACGATTCTGCGAGCTGCAACCGAATATCCCATGAATAAATCTTGAGATGCTTCGTCATCTACGAAGTGGCAGAACGGATCGCCTTCAGCTTCCTTCCTTCCTTCAGCAACAGCCTTTTGGTAATCGTCAGGATATTCCACAACCGTTACGCCTCTTGAGCGGAGAAGATCCTTCTTCCACTGGCGTGCATCTGCAGACATATGCACTGTGACCTTAAATCCTAACTTCGCACTGATTATACCGATAGAAAGACCTAAATTTCCAGTTGAGCCTACTGCAACAGAGTATTTTTGGAAAAGTTTGCGAAATTCTTCGCCGGTGAGTATGGAATAGTCATCATCGATTTTGAGCATTCCTGCATCCATAGCTACTTTTTCAGCAAACTTCAAAACTTCATAAATGCCGCCTCTCGCCTTTATAGAGCCGGATACTGCCAGATGGCTGTCGCACTTCAAAAACAACTTGCCGGGGAATGTTCCGCACATGGATTCCAGTTGGGTCTTCATCTTAGGAATTTCACGAAGCGGTGATTCGATTATGCCGCCAGTGGCTTCTGTTTCCGGAAAGGCTGCCTGTATATACGGAGCAAAACGTTTGAGTCTGGCTTCTGCTTCCATAATATCGTTCATGGTGAAAGGCAGTGTGCGCTCAATTCCTGATTCTGGATTTGTCCACCAGATTTCATCGTAGTTAGACATTTTGCCTAATTCAGGATGAAGCAGCATGAGTTTTTTTATGTCCATCTTTTCGTCCTCCATTTCTATACTAAATATGAAATTTCTGAATTGGTAAATGAAATTGCTAAAAACGGTCGCTGTAATTCAGCAGGCTGCGCAAATATCCGCCTTGAACCTTCGGCTTGTTGCCGGAGCTGCCAGAGCCAGAGCCGTTGCCGGAGCTGGAGTCGGAAGTTTTTGCGAGGAAATCGGAATAGTGATGAATATATCCACGGTAGTATTCTGGCTCCAAAACGAGCAGACCGAATGTGCCGCCTGAGCCGTCGCGAGGTTTAGTCAGGCTGCCAGGGTTCATCATGAACACATCGCCCATTTCTGTGAATGCGCTGCGGTGGGTGTGACCATAGAGTGCGCCGACGCAATCCTTCTCCAAAGCCTTGTAGTAGAGGTTTTGCTGGCTGAAGTCGACATTTTCCATGTGGCCGTGGGTGACGAGCAGGTTGCCGTACGGGGTTTCGACGATGGCATAGTCGTTATCAGAAAAAGCACCGTCTGTATTTCCCTTGACCCAGACCACTGGACAGCCAGTTCGCTCGCCCATTTGAATGGCATCTTTATAGTGATCGCCGCAGTGGATAATTAGGTCCACAGGTGATTCTTTTTTCAATTTATCATAGACATCATAAGCACGGCTGTTGTCACCGTGCGTATCGCTAATTACAAGTATACGCATGTCGAAAATCCTCCTCATTATCTGTAAGTATACCATAGAAAAAAGGAGAATTGTATTACTTTTTCGAAATCGGAGGGAGGAAGTTTTGATATATAATGCAAGGCGAAAAATCAGTTGACGGCATACTACATAGGTAGTACAATTTAGTTACAAAGCGGAGACTACTGGAGGAAAGTATGAGTAAGTTGAAGGAAGTGAGGAATTTAGCTAACTTATCGAGAACTGAATTGGCAGAGCAAACGGGCCTGAATATTAGAACTATTGAAGCTTATGAGCAGGGACGAAGAGATATAAATAGTGCGGATATGAAGACTTTGCTGAAGATTTGTAAGGTTTTGGTATGTAAGTTAGATGATATTGTAGATGATCCAGAGCTTATAGAACTGATAAATGCTTGTAGTTAAACGGGGGTTACTATGAGGGAAATACGAAAAAAACTTGTGATTCTGCGGAACCGGGCGCCATTTTCACAAGAGGTAAAAGAGATTTTGGAAGCGAAGGAATGCAGAGAGTGGATTTACATGAATCTGGGAATTTCGGGGAGCAATCTTAAAATCGATGAGATAGATGCGCTGATGCAAGGGGAGATGGCGGCGCAGGCGACAATCGAGGATTGTCTCTTGATTGATAGGCTTAAAGAACTCAGAAGATTCATCTACCGACTGACGGATATGAAGATAGAGCTGAGCGAACAGATTTTGCGGGATATGCATGCGATTGTGACTGGAAGGGAGACGAGGGCGCAGTATCGAAGGGGCAACCCGTTTTTGGATAAATATGGCTGCGTGGCAAGGCCGGCGGATCAAATTGCAGGAACTATGGCGGAGCTGCTGAAAGCCACGAGGGTCGCTTCGCTGGATGGGGCAGCGATGCTGGGGAGAGAGATTTTGCGGATTTATCCGTTTAATGACGGGAATGAGCTGCTGGCGTGGGCGGCTATGTACTACAAGGTGGCGGAAATGGGGCTTCCGCTGGCGGCGATTCCTGGGGGCGGTTTTCATCAAAACACCTACTCACCGGAGTTTATGCGTCAGTTTAACTTGCTTGACAAGGTCTCGGCTGTGCAGATTTCCCAGCTGCTAAGAGATGGTATATATGAGCGTTTGGAAGAAATGTGCATGTTGACCAGCCACGAAATATAGGATATTATAAAGGTAGGATTTGAAGGCTGGATTTTATAGGAGATGAGATATGAAAAAAATAAAAGATAAACTTATTCGGGAAGGGCTGATGCTTTTCACCGTGGGCGTGGCACTGATTTTGACATGGTATGCACTTCACAACACAGCGAGCTTGAGTAAGGGGATTGCCATGATTAATGATATTTTGATGCCGTTTTATATCGGTTTTGTGCTGGCATATCTGATTTGTCCAGTATACAACGGTGTGGTTCGGCACACTTATCCGGTTATGAAGCGGCGAATCGGGAATAATAATATAGCATATAGGGTTGCCAGAGCCATAGCGACCGTGATTGCTATCATTACGCTTATTGGTGCGGTAGGCGGGTTCTGCCTGCTGGTAATTCCTGATTTGATTTCCAGCGTAATGGGGCTGATTTACAACATGCCAGATACTGTAAATCGCATAAGCAACTGGTTTGTGGATCATGTAAAAGAGAATCCGCAGCTTCTGGCATTCATTCAAGAAAATCTGGAGCTTGTGCTAGAAAGTGCAAGCAACTGGTTCCAAAGTCAGCTTAAACCAGCGGTTGATACGCTGATCAGCGGTGCAGCACTGGGTATCATAGGCACCGTCAATGTGGTTTTTGACTTGTTCGTGGCACTGATAATCTGCGTCTATGTGCTGAATAGCAAAGAGCTTTTCCAGGCGCAGGCTAAGAAACTGATTTTAGCTGTGTTCAAGCGTGAACGAGCTGAATCCATTTTCGAGCTGGGCGATATAGCTAATCGTACTTTCGGCGGTTTCATCAATGGCAAAATCATCGACTCCATAATCATCGGCATTCTTTGCTTCGTGGTTATGAATTTGCTGAACTTGCCACTGG
>CAZLJV010000130.1:0-4468 GCA_964559965.1 uncultured Oscillospiraceae bacterium
AAGCGGAAATGGAAGATCGGATATTTCCCTTAAAACCAAGAGAATAAGGAATGGCAGAGCTATTATTCTGGAAGTAAAGGTAGCAGATAGATTTCAGGATATGGAAAGAAAATGCGAAGAGGCTTTGAGGCAGATAGAAGATAACAGGTATGAATATGACCTTAGAGATGAGGGATACGAAGATATCAGCAAGTACGGCATCTGTTTTTATAAGAAAGAGTGCTGGATAGAGAAATAAAAATACATTCTATCTGCCTTTGTTTTAATAATTAAAAAAGTGGCTTGTAAGCGTAATTCCGGTTGCGTGAAACAAGCCACATGTTTTTTTTGCAAGTTATGCGTTTGAAATTCAAATGGATTGAAATGGATTGAATGAATTAAGAGAATTATAATGACTTATTAGGAGGTACAAATGGAACAAGAAACAAATCAATTTTTAGGGACGGAGCATATCGGGAATGCGCTGTGAATTCCTTTTGACATGTTTGGGCAGGCGATGAATCCAATCATTCGTGCAGACGGAAATCCTAAGTTTGCAATGATTTCGACATTATCAGGGGCGTATACAAAGAAACACGGGGACTTCAACACGATTAAAAACCTATTGACAAGGTAGGTAATTTGTGGCATAATAAAACCTATCAAAAAGGTAGGTAATATTCCGGCCGGGATATATAACCAATATATAAATAAACTAATATATCAGAAAGGAATCAAAGATTATGTCTAACTATAAATTCGAAACGCTTCAGCTCCATGTGGGTCAGGAAAATCCGGATCCGGCTACAGACGCACGCGCAGTGCCAATCTATGCGACTACTTCGTATGTTTTCAAGAATTCTGCTCATGCAGCGGCAAGATTCGGGCTTGCAGATGCTGGCAATATTTACGGCAGACTTACAAACTCCACTCAGGACGTACTTGAAAAGCGTGTGGCAGCTCTTGAAGGCGGTGTAGCGGCACTGGCTCTGGCATCTGGTGCGGCAGCTATAACCTATGCGCTGGAAGCTTTAGGTCAGAACGGTGGTCACTTCGTAGTGCAGAAGACCATCTACGGCGGAAGCTACAACCTGCTCGCACATACGCTTCCTAATTTCGGTATTACTGCAACCTTCGTAGATATTCATAATCTGCAGGAAGTAGAAGCTGCCATCAAGGAAAATACAAGAGCAATCTATATCGAGACATTAGGAAATCCTAACAGCGATATTCCTGATATAGATGCACTGGCAGAGCTGGCACACAAGCATGGACTGCCGCTTGTAGTTGATAACACTTTCGGAACACCTTATCTGATTCGCCCTATTGAACACGGCGCAGACATTGTAGTACATTCTGCGACTAAATTCCTTGGCGGTCACGGCACTACCCTGGGCGGAATAATTGTTGATTCTGGTAATTTCGACTGGAAGGCAAGCGGAAAATATCCTGCGATAGCAGATGCAAATCCAAGCTATCACGGCGTATCCTTCGTGGAAGCAGCAGGTCCGGCAGCATTTGTAACGTACATCAGAGCGATTTTGCTCCGTGATACAGGGGCAAGCATATCTCCATTTTCTGCTTTTCTGCTGCTGCAGGGCATTGAAACTCTGTCGCTTAGACTGGAACGCCACGCAGAGAATGCCAAGAAGGTCGTAGAGTTCCTGAAGAACCATCCACAGGTTGAAAAGGTCAACCATCCTTCATTGGAAGATCATCCTGACCACCAGCTGTATGAGAAGTACTTCCCTAAGGGCGGCGGTTCTATCTTTACTTTTGAAATTAAAGGTGGACAGGAAGAAGCGCACAAGTTTATCGACAGCTTAGAAATTTTCTCGCTGTTGGCAAATGTGGCTGATGTAAAGAGTCTTGTTATTCACCCGGCTACAACTACTCACAGCCAGCTTAACGAAGCTGAACTGAAGGAGCAGGATATAAAGCCAAACACAATTCGCTTGTCGATTGGTACAGAACATATCGATGACATCATCGCAGATTTAGAAAAAGGTTTCGCTGCGGTAAGATAAAAAATAGCGGTCGCACCCTCCAGCGACCGCTTTTTTATTGCAATTTTGACTTCCACCAACTGCGGAAGGCGATGTATTCAGCAAGCAAGCAAACTGGAATTGCAGCGAAGGCATCTACGGCAGAATGCTGCTTAATGAACATGGTAGCGAGTATTATTAAGATGACGAAAATCACTATGATTCCTTTCGCCATTAGAGACGAATCACGCTTTTTTAGCCAAGTGGAAGCGATTCCCACCGAGTAGGCAACATGAAGCGAAGGGCAAACGCCCGTATTTGTATCCACAGAGTAGATGAGACTAATAACCTGCGTCAAAACATTTTCCCGCGGCATCACCTCAGGACGCAGCAGCTGAATGCTTGGCCACAGGATATAAATCGCCATAGCCACCATCTGGGTTACGAAAATGAAGATGGACAGCCCCCTAAAACTGTCGATATCATATAAGGCAAACCAAATTAGACAAAAAGCAATCAAAAAATACCAGCCCACATAAGGAATGAGAAACCATTCGCAAAATGGGATTTTGTCATCGAGGGCACAATGCACAACATGACACGATTCCGGTGGAATGAGATTCTCCGTCAAAAAGAACAGCACGAAGTAGATCAGCCAGCCACCCAGCAGCTTCAGATGGGCAAACCGAGGCTCATTTAACTTAGAAAAGCGAAAATCTCTGTAATCTACAACTGGCGTCGGCAAGTGCAGACTAAATTTACTCTTGACTTCCATCGGCACTCACCCCCTCACAAGTATTCCATGGATAGTCATGTCTGGCAATATTATTATCGTAAGGAATCACGCGATGCGCAGGCAGGCTGACCGCTATCTCAGTAATCCGACCCATCAAAATCTGACAAATCCGCTCTCTCTCCTCCTCAATCGGTTCTTCCGGATCAAAGGTGACTGGCTCACCCAAATGCACTTCATGTAGCCTAGGTGCGATATACATGGGAACAAACTTGAGCTCCTTGCCAGTACGCTTGTAATAAAGTTTCGCAATATCGATAAATCCGCCATGAAAACGATTAATGATGGAGTTGTATTTTTCCTTGTATTCCGGGAATATTATAACATGATTTCCAGACTGCAATGCTTTAATAGTACTACGGAATGTGGAAAATATTCGTGAGTCATGACAAGTTTCGATTGTACGAGCGTTAGTAAAAAGACACACCCCAAAAGGCGCAATCAAATAAGATAAGATATGCCAGAACCAGTGAGACCATCTCGGCTTATCAGACCAGAAATCCTCAAATGCGTAATCAGGAAATGTATCGAGATGCATGACCTGACTGGCACACCACGTATAACTGTTCTCCGGAAAGTACAGCTGACTGATGATTGGACCATGTGTCTTGGAATGGTTTCCGACAACTATACATGGTTCATCTGGAAGATTTTCCATGCCATAGATTGTAGGCTTGTGATAAACCCGTCGGATTATCCAAATCATAAACTTAAACAGCAAAAATTTCACCCCATTTCAAGAGCAGTATACCATACTAATTTTAACGGAATCTCAACTTTTAATTAAAATTCCTTTAAAAAATTCTGAATTTGTTATATAATTAATGTTCATAATGAAGTGAGCAGGTGGACAAATGGAAAGAATAGATAAAATAATCGCATCACAGGGGCTTTATTCCCGAAGCGATGTGAAATCTCTGATAAGTAAAAAGCGTGTAACTGTTGATGGTCAGATTGTGAAATCATCAAGCATAAAGGCTGATGCTGAAAAAAGCGAAATCTGCATCGATGGCGTTCCTATTACTGTAAAGAAGAATGTATATATTATGCTGAACAAACCGCAGGGATATGTATCCGCTACTGAAGATAGAGACCATCAGACTGTTTTGGAGCTGATGCCGGAGGAATTAAGCGGCAGAAATCTGTTCCCAGCAGGCAGACTGGACAGAGATACCACTGGACTGATGATAATTACGGATGATGGTGTTTTGGCGCATAACATCTTAGCCCCTAAGAAGCATGTTCAGAAGATTTATCATGTAGAGCTGGACATTCCTGTGACAGAGGAAATGAAGGAAGGATTTGCAGCCGGAGTTGAGTTAAATGACGGCATATGCAAGGCATCTGATCTGGAAATCACAGGTGAAAAGTCGGCACTTGTAACATTAAAAGAGGGCAGATATCATCAGATAAAGAGAATGTTCGGATGTTATGGTGCGAAGGTTGTAGTGCTGCATCGACTTGCCATGGGTAATTTGTACTTACCAGATGACCTAAAGGTGGGAGAGTGCAGGGAACTTACTGATGAGGAGCTGAAACAGCTGCAGCAGCTTGTGTAGAAAAGCGTCGAAAAGTTTTTAGGAAAAAGCCCTAAGTAGGTGTGGATTTTGCACTGAAATTATGGTATCATAGTCATTGTGATGAATCCATGCGGACATAGTTCATCGGTAGAATATCAGCTTCCCAAGCTGAGGAGGCGGGTTCGATTCCC
>CAZLJV010000131.1:0-4467 GCA_964559965.1 uncultured Oscillospiraceae bacterium
AATCTGTACTACCTTACCTTCTACAACCTGACCAACTTCATACTTTTCGTTGATTACGGACCAAGGTTCAGGCTGAGTCTGCTTCAGACCTAAGGAAATCTTACCCTTTTCAGCGTTCATGGACAGGATCTTAACCTTAACCTTGTCGCCGATAGCCAGAACTTCCTGTGGGTGCTTCAGCTTACCCCAAGAGATTTCGGAAATGTGCAGTAAACCGTCGATGCCGCCCAGGTCAACGAATGCACCGTAATCAGTGAATCTCATTACTGTACCTTCTACAACGTCATCTACATTCAGGCTGTTCCAGATTGCTTCTGTCTTCTTCTTCTTTTCTTCTGCCAGAACGATCTTGTGAGAGAATACTGCTCTTCCTCTCTTCTGTTCAACCTTAGTAATCTTAACTTCCAGTTCCTGACCCATGAATTCGTCAGCATTTTCAACATACTTGTCGGATAACTGGGACATAGGAATAAAGCCGGAAACTTCCTTGTAAGCAGCGATTACGCCACCATTCACCTGCTTTACAACCTTAGCGGTGATAACGGACTTATTTTCGTAAGCTTCAATGATTTCACCCCAGTGTTCATTTACTTCTAACTTCTTCTTAGACAGTAAGATTCCACCGTCGCCGTCATCAGTCTTGATAACTTTAGCCTGGATTTCATCGCCTTCATTGAATAAATCTGTCAGCTTCTGGTCTCCTTCCAATGTTACTTCTTCTTTAGGAATAATTCCATCCTTCTTGCATCCCATGTTAACGATGATTTCTTTTTCAGTAACCTGGTGTACCTTTCCGTTAACAGTTTCGCCTACTCTAGGCAGTCTTAAGGACTTTTCGATATCTTCCATTAAGTCCTGCATGTTCATTTCAGTGATATTTTCACTCATGGTAGCAATAACCTCCTCTATTACGCATTCGGGCGTCGAGGCACCCGCCGCAATACCTATTTTATTACATTTTTCGAGTTTATGCAATGGTAAATCTTCTATTTTTTCAACAAAAAAGCTTTGTTCGCAAAGTTTTTTTGATATTTCCCATAGTTTTCTAGTATTGGAACTTTCTTTACCCCCAATAATTACCATTGCATCACTTTCCTGGGCTAATTTTACACAGCTGTTCTGACGATTAGCCGTGGCATTGCAGATTGTATTCCGTATTGTCACAGTCTTTCCCTTTTTCTGAAGCACTTCAGCCACCCCATCTAAGGTTTCTTTTTTTATGGTGGTCTGACAGACTAAGAAAAGATTATCTTCTTCAATTTCATCTGCCTCCTGAGCATTCGCCACGATTATGGCATCATCACTGCACCAGCCGAAAATCCCACGAACCTCAGGATGATTTTTGTCGCCAACTATGACAACCCTATAACCCTCTTCTCTGGCATTCTTTACGAGGGCATGGATTTTGCTGACAAATGGGCAGGTCGCATTGACAATCTGGATTCCTTTCTTTTTTGCTTCCTCAAAGAAACGCTCAGGCTCACCGTGGGAACGCACGATGACAGTATCGCCTGCGCTGACCTCATCCAGACTGTGAATTATCTTCGCCCCGCGCGCCTCTAAATCATCTGTCACAAAGCGGTTGTGGATCAGCGGTCCGCAGGTGTATATGGTCTTTCCTTTGCTTTCGGTAAGCTGCTGCTCAGTCTGCTGTATGGCTCGTCTAACCCCAAAGCAAAATCCGCTGTTCTCAGCCCTTCTTATCTCTCGCATATAATTTCTCCAAACTTTCTAAAAATTTCTTAAATGACCCTTCCGAGCCATTTTCTGTCGGCTTATAGTATTTAACGCCTTCAGCTTCCAGATTATTAGGAAGGTATTGCTGCTTCACATAACCACCGTATGCGTGAGGATATTTGTACTCCAGACCATATCCCAATTTAGCCGCACCCTGATAGTGTGCATCCTTCAAATGCGGCGGCACATCATCGATTTTGCGGGTGTGCAAGTCGTCCATAGCAGCCTCGTATGCAGCTACGCAGGAGTTGGATTTTGGCGCTGATGCCAGTAGAATTACCGCTTGGCTAAGGTTGATGGCAGCCTCCGGCAAACCCACCATTTGAGCCGCCTGAACGCATGATGTGACGATGGAAATCGCCGATGGATATGCCATGCCGATGTCCTCACTGGCCATTACCAGCAGGCGTCTGCCAATCATCAAAATATCTGCGCCACCATCTATCAGTCTGGAAAAATAGTGTATAGCTGCATCGGGATCGCTGCCTCTGATGGATTTTTGCAAGGCAGAAAGAAGGTTATACCTGTCGTCACCTTTGTCATAAAATCCAATTTTTCGCTGCATTGCCTCTGCCACGATTTCCTTGGTTATAGTCTGTCCGTCATTTAGGTTGTCCACAATGAAACCCACCGTATCCAAAGTAACTCGTGCGTCACCGTTTGCCAAATTTGCAAGCATGAGCAGCGCATCTTCTTCATATTTTATGTTCAAATTCCCGAATCCGATTTCAGTATCGTCAAGTGCACGCTTAGCCAGCTTTATCAAATCCTGCGGCATATGTCTGCGGAACTCGTAAATGTTGCGCACACGGCTTATAATGGCATTATTGACAGCGAAATAAGGATTTTCTGTCGTACTACCGATGAACTTAATTACGCCTTCCTCAAGCGCCTTCAAAAGCGAGTCCTGCTGCAGCTTGTTCCATCGGTGAAACTCGTCGATATACACGTATGTCGTTTTCTTTTCCAAGCCGAAGAACTTCACCCTTGCGCTGTCCAAAAGCTCCTTCAGCTCCTTAGTTCCTGTGGTCGAGGCATTTATTTCATGAAATTCCCCATCCATTTCCCTAGCGATTATGCGCGCCAAAGTGGTCTTTCCAGTGCCTGATGGCCCGAAAAAAATCGCCGAGTCAAATGTCTTATTTTTTATCGAATTATAGAAAAGTGAACCAGGGTACATAAAATGTTCCTGGCCCACGAAGTCCTCCAGCCGGGCTGGTCTCATTCTGGTAGACAGTGGTATCATTTCAGACAGTTCCCTTCAAAATCTTTTTTTCATTTCTGCCTCTCTTCGGCATACGGCTGTCTTATGCTGCGGTTACAAATACATCTTCGATTTCTATATCCGGAAGTTCTTTAAGTGCCTTCAGTGCATCTTCTTTAGATTGTATAATCGGACTTAAAACCTTGAATTTTCCGTCTTCCTCTTTAATCTCAGTTTTAACGCCTTGCTTTTTCAGAGATTCGGCTAAACTTTCTGCCGCATCTTTAGTTGAAAAAGCGCCAAACTGAAGCGCATAACCGCTCTGCTCCTCTTCATTTGATTTTGGCGAGGATACTTTCTCTTCATTTTCACTTATCTGTGTCAGGCTTTCCCCTGAATCATATCCGATAAGCGGACCTACCACAAATCTGGCGGTCAGATATCCTAATAAAACAGCCACTCCTATTATACCAAGAAATCCGCAGAATTTCATCCTGTTATTTTGTTCTCTGCTTCTTCTTTTTTTTACTCGACGCCGCCCTGCCTGTCTACGCATTTTGACACCCCCATATTTACTTCATTTTTAAGTAAATTCTATGAAATGAAGCTAAAAATATGACTGTACCTCAGCAATCCTTCTGTCGATTTCTGAAATGAATCCTTCATATCTGAATTCACTTTCACTCAAAAGTCCATCTAAGAATTCTATATGCGGCAGTGCCGCAGGCACTGCCGCCTTACGAAGCTGATAAAAAAAATTATGCAGTTTAGTAATAAAAGAGATTTTATGTTCATCTGGTATGTACATTATTCTGACTTCACCGCTGTTACTTATGCAAACGGTGTCTAAAGATAAAATATATTCTTCCGGATACCACATCCAGTCCTTAGCAAGCTGTATATTTTTAAGCAACTTTCTTATCATATGAAGCAAAGGAATTGATTGCAGCTTCTTTGCTTTTCTTAAATTTTCGTATCCGGTTATCGTATATCTAAGGTGTATAATTTTTTCAGTTTTAACTATATCTACGGGCAGAAAAACTGGGCAGACTCCCACAAGGAGTCTGTCCACTTTTTCTGCATAAGGAAATTGGTATGAAGAAATTGCTATGTTTCTCTTTATTACATATTCCATCATTATGTGCCTCCGCATATTTCACAAGGTGTAAAATTTCTCATCTCTGCTTCCTTAAGATCCATTTCCCAGCCGTTATTTCCATGTTCCAATTGCTGGCTCACTATCTCACATCGCTGGTGGTGGTAGCGCTCCCCGTAGCGCGGATATACAATCACAGCTGCCGCATTCACGCCTTGCGTGAAGGCGGCAGCTTCCAGTTCATTTTCGTCCTGTAAACTTCCGGAAAACTGTCTCGCCATCAATTTCTGATTAAATGATGCTTTGCCGCCCATGCCAACAGGCAGAACAAGATTAAAATCTGCCTTAGCCGATACAGTGATTAAATCCGTCATTCCATATTGATTTATACCACATCTTGCACTGCGGACTTTGACGCCCACTGCAGATG
>CAZLJV010000132.1:0-4450 GCA_964559965.1 uncultured Oscillospiraceae bacterium
ATGTTATGAACAACGAAAGATCTATGAAAACGGCTAAACTTGCGAAAATGGCCATGCTGGTGGCAATCTCCATCGTGCTGGTCATGATAATTCACTTCCCGATATTTCCGATGGTATCATTTCTGGAATATGATCCGGCAGACATTCCGATTCTCATCGGTACATTTGCTTTTGGACCAGGAGCCGGCGTACTGCTGACAGTAGTAACTTCACTGCTGCAAGGCACAACAGTCAGCTCAGGAAGCGGTGCATACGGAATCATCATGCACATAATCGCAACTACCGTCCTCACCTTAGTGGCTGGCACAATTTATCGCCGTCACAAGACTAAAAAAACTGCAGTAATCGGCTTGCTGCTTGGCACGCTGGCTATGGTGGCAGTTATGTTCTTTGCAAATCTTGTTATCACACCGCTGTTCATGGGCGTGTCGAGAGATGTGGTGCTTCAGCTGATGCCTTTTATTCTGGCATTTAATGCAGCTAAGGCAGGCATAAACAGCGTGGTAACATTTATCTTATATAAACGCATTTCACCGTTCCTGCACCGTGCGTAGCATTGAGCGTCACAATGCGAAAGGAGACTTATGGAATTTAAGCGTATCATAGAAATCAAAAATGAAGAAGATACTAAGGCATTTGGACGACAGCTGGCAGAGGATGCTTTGCCGGGAACCGTCTATGCACTGATTGGAGATTTAGGCACTGGTAAGACTACGCTGACTAAGTCAATCGCAGAAGGGTTAGGGATTACACGTCCTATTACAAGCCCTACATTTACTATTGTGCAGGAGTATCGAGAAGGCAGACTGCCGCTGTTTCATTTCGATGTCTACCGCCTTAGAAATGCGGAAGATTTGTTTGAAATAGGTGCAGATGAGTACTTTTACGGCCGAGGTGTGAGCGTAGTAGAGTGGGCTGATTTAGTCATGGAAGCGTTGCCTGAGGACACTAAGTACATCTTCATTGAATATGGAGAAGAAGAAAACGGGAGAATATACAAATGTACATTTTAGCTATTGAGACCACTGGGCCATTCGGTTCAGTGGCTCTTGTGAGTGAAGAAGAAAATATTAATGAAGGAAAAAAGTGCTGCAAAGTGCTGGGAGTACGAACTTCGGTGGACGAAATGAATCATCTGAAGGACTTGCTGCCTATGGCGGGGGAGCTTCTGTCTCAGGCAGGAATCGCTAAATCTCAGCTTTCTCATATTGCAGTTTCAGCAGGTCCTGGCTCTTTTACAGGAATCAGAATCGGCGTATCTACTGCCCGTGCTTTGGGACAGGCACTGAATCTGCCTGTTATAAGCGTGCCTACTTTAGATGCTTTTCTGTGGAAGGAAAGTGGAAAGATGGGTATGGACGATGCAGCTATTGTGGGGATTTTGAATGCAAGACGAGGTCAGGTATATGGAATCGTAGAAGACTACATGGCTGGCTGTCCGTGCATGCTCACAGATGTTATGGAAATCGTTACAGGCAAGCTGAAGGAAGCGAAAAGACCTGTTATATTTTATGGAGATGGCATAGATGCTTACGAAGAGAAGATAGTAGATGCACTGAATGAGGCTGATATGGAAGTTGGCAGTGATGTCTTCTTTGCACCTAAGGAGGTGCGCTATCAGGACGCAGTATCGGTTGCCCGTCTGGCTTTCGAAAAGGCGGAAAATGGCGAAGTTCTCCATTATAACGATCTTCACCCTCAGTATATGAGAAAGGCAGAAGCTGAAGAAAAGCTGGCTGCAGGACAGCTTCCAATATGCAAACTGCCTAAGCAGGAGTAGATTATGCAAGAAGTAAAAGCTCAGAAAATGATAATAAGGCGTGCCGAAGAAAAAGACCTCTTAGGGATAGAAGAGCTGGAGAAGGCATGTTTTGCTACGCCATGGTCGTACGAGTCTTTGGAGCAGGACGTGCTTAGAAATAAGCTGGCATTTTATCTTGTAGCGGAAGTCGATGGTGTTCTCTGCGGCTATGTGGGAATATGGCTCATAGTCGATGAGGGGCATATTACAAATGTGGCTGTAGCGCCTGAGTATAGAAGAATGCACATAGCCTCAACGATGCTCGATGTGCTTATAAAATCCTGTGAAGAGGCTGGAATATGCAGATTCACCCTTGAGGTTCGTTCTGAAAATGAGCCTGCGAAGAATCTTTATGCAGGCAAGGGTTTTAAGGAAGTCGGTATCAGAAAAGGATATTATGAAGATAATGGCGAAGATGCTATTATCATGTGGAAAGAATAGGCGGAAAAGGTAGAAAGGTAGAACGATGAAAGACGGGAAATTTATCACCATGGGATTTGAATCCAGCTGCGATGAAACGTCTGTAGCGGTGCTTGCAAACGGCAGAGAAGTTTGGTCTAATGTTATATCATCGCAGATCGACATTTTTAAACAATATGGAGGCGTTGTGCCTGAAATCGCATCCCGCCACCATCTTGAAAATATAAATCGTGTTGTGGATCAGGCAATGGAAGAAGCAGATGTGACATGGGATGACATAGATTTAATCGGTGTAACTAAGGGGCCAGGTCTGGTGGGAGCACTTCTTATGGGTGTAGCAACGGCTAAGGCTATAGCTTTCGCCCACGATATTCCTATTGTGGGAGTACATCATATTTTAGGGCATATAAGTGCCAATTTCATAGAGTATCCGGAGCTTGAGCCTCCTTTTATGGGGCTTGTTACAAGCGGCGGACATACTAATATTATCCAATTAGAAGACTACAATCACTGCTGCGTTTTAGGGGCAACCAGAGACGATGCGGTAGGTGAAGCATATGATAAAATCGCCAGAGTGCTGGGTTTGGGATATCCGGGCGGTCCTAAGATGGATAAGCTGGCTAAGGAAGGAAATCCTAATGCTATTGCATTTAAGCGAGTTTATCTGGAAAAAGACAGCTACGATTTCAGCTTCAGCGGTCTGAAGACTGCTGTTTTGAACTATCTCAACAGCGAAAAACAAGCAGGCAGAGAAGTGAATAAGGCAGATGTGGCAGCAAGTTTCCAGCAGGCTGTCATGGATGTAATCGTAGATAAGACCATCAGCGCAGTTAAAAATTCCGGAAATAAGAAACTGGTGCTGGCTGGCGGTGTGGCATCAAATAGCAAGCTGAGAGCAATGCTTGAAGATGCATGTAATGAGAATGGAATTAAGCTCTATCGTCCAAGTCCGGTGCTTTGCACCGATAATGCTGCGATGATAGGCTGCAGTGCATATTATCAATATCAGCAGATGGGAGCAGACAGCATGGATATGGATGCGTATCCGAGCCTTCCGCTGCCGGAAAGAGAATAAAAGAAAATAAAAGAGAGCAGAAATGATTGTATTATCGGCGAAAAATTTAAGTAAAGTATACGGAACCGATGTAATCATCGAAAAAGTCAGTTTTCATGTAAATGAGGGCGACAGAGTAGGCATAATCGGAAAGAATGGTGCAGGTAAATCAACTTTGCTGAATATGCTTACAGGTGAATATACCTGTGATGAAGGCGAGTTTTTTGTGTCCCAAAACACACGCATCGGTTATCTGAAACAGAGAGAAAATTTTAATTCCGACCGCACGGTGATTCAGGAAGTTACGGAAATTTTCAGAGACTTGCTGGATATGGAAAAGGAAATGGAGTCCATAGCTGCACGCCTTGAGCATCTCAGCGCCGCCTCAGTAGGTGCTGATGCACAGGAACGTGATGAGCTTATTCACAGACAGGCGGACTTACATGATACATACTACCGCCGTGGCGGGGAGGCCTTTAGAAGTGAAATTCGCGGAATCTTAAATTCCATGGCTTTTGGTCCGGAATATTATGATAAGAAGATTGAAACGCTGTCAGGCGGTGAGAGAACAAGGCTGGCACTGGCTGCATTGCTTTTAGAAAAGCCAGACATACTGATGCTGGACGAACCTACAAACCATTTGGATATAGGGACTCTGAAGTGGCTTGAACAGTATTTATCCAGCTATAAAGGCACAGTGCTGGTAGTATCACACGACAGATATTTTCTCAATCAAATCGTAAATAGAATATTCGAGGTAGAGCATCATAAACTCTACTGTTATGAAGGCAATTACGAGCAGTTTGCTGAGCAGAAGCGAATTCGCAGAGAAAGTCAGCTTCGTGCATATAATAATCAGCAGAAGGAAATCGCTAAGCAGGAAGAAATTATCCGAAGATTTAAGGGTCACGGAACTGAAAAGCTGGCGAAGCGTGCTGCTTCTCGTGAAAAGAAATTAGAACATATGGAAAGGCTTGAGCGACCTGAGAGTGAAAACGGGCGCATGAAAATACACTTCAGACAAAACTTCCAGTCGGGAAGTGATGTTTTGCAGGGTGAGGGTCTGGCGAAACACTTCGGATATGGAGATGACCGCAGAGATTTGTTTGCAGGCGTGGATTTCGATATTAAGCGTGGCGAAAAAATCTGTATCGTAGGGCCTAATGGTGTGGGTA
>CAZLJV010000133.1:0-4438 GCA_964559965.1 uncultured Oscillospiraceae bacterium
GTACAGTTACAGAACCGTCCAGTACACGCAGGGATCTTTCTACTTCTACTGTGAAGTCAACGTGACCCGGGGTGTCGATAATATTTACTTTACAATCCTTCCACTGTGCAGTTGTAGCAGCGGAAGTAATAGTGATACCACGTTCCTGTTCCTGTTCCATCCAGTCCATTGTTGCAGAACCTTCATGAGTTTCACCGATCTTATGAGTCTTACCAGTGTAGAACAGAATTCTTTCAGTTGTAGTGGTCTTACCAGCGTCGATATGAGCCATGATACCGATATTTCTGGTCTTTTCTAACGGAAACTGTCTTGGCATATTAACCTCCAATTACCATCTGAAGTGAGCGAATGCCTTATTAGCATCAGCCATCTTATGGGTATCTTCTTTCTTCTTAACAGATGCACCAGTGTTGTTTGCAGCATCCATTAATTCCTTAGCCAGTCTTTCAGCCATGGTCTTTTCACCTCTAGCACGAGTGTACTTAGTTAACCATCTCAGGCCTAAAGTCTGTCTTCTTTCAGCTCTTACTTCTACTGGAACCTGGTAGTTTGCACCACCGATTCTCTTTGCTTTAACTTCCAGAACTGGCATGATGTTGTTCATAGCCTTTTCGAATACTTCCAGTGGTTCTTCACCAGTCTGTGCCTGAATCATATCGAAAGCACCGTATACGATGGACTGTGCTACACCCTTCTTGCCGTCCAGCATGATGCTGTTGATCAGCTTTGCAACTGCAACACTTCCGTATACTGGATCTGGAAGAACTTCTCTCTTTGGTGTGTTACCTTTTCTTGACACTTCTCTTCCCTCCTCGCCAGCAGTCTTGATTCTGTCTTATCTAGTACAAAACTGCCTGCGCAATAATAAATTTTCTAATTGCACATTACTTCACCCTCTGCGCCTTCGCAGGGCACCCTGCAAAATCCATGGGCAGGGGATTACTCTGTCCGGAGCCGGCAATTATTATGCTCCGCCAGTGTTTGGTGACGGGGTACTCGACCTATGCAAGTAAGCACGGCCGCGAGCGCACACTATATATTAACATGAATAAAAGGGCGCTACTATTTTTCCCGATTTTAAGTTTTTAATGCGTTCTAATTACTTCTTAGCCTTAGCAGCCTTAGGTCTCTTAGCACCATACTTGGAACGAGCCTGCAGTCTGTTGTTAACACCTGCAGTGTCCAGAGTACCTCTGATGATGTGATATCTTACACCTGGTAAGTCCTTAACTCTGCCGCCTCTGATCAGAACTACAGAGTGTTCCTGCAGGTTGTGGCCTACGCCTGGAATGTAAGCGGTTACTTCAATACCGTTGGTCAGCTTAACTCTTGCAACCTTTCTCAGTGCGGAGTTTGGCTTCTTAGGGGTAACAGTCTTAACTGATGTGCAAACGCCTCTCTTCTGTGGGGAGTTTGTATCAGTTGCAACTCTCTTCAGGGAGTTCATTCCCTTGTTCAGAGCTGGTGCAGTAGACTTCTTTGCTGCACTTGTTCTACCCTGACGAACTAACTGATTAATAGTAGGCATCCTTTTTCTCCTTTCCTCTTGGAATTAATATTTCTTTTATACTTAAGCAAGCCGACCTGATTTCTCAGGTCGGCCAACTCAAAGCCAAACAGAATTTTACCACAAAACATGGTAGTTTGTCAATCATATTATTTAAAATAAACTAATCTAATTCAACAATTTCTGGAGAATCTACCTTATCGTATTCTACGAAGTCGGCTTCATCTTCGTCGGCATCAAATCCGGAAACCATTTCTACATGTTCTGCTTCTTCAACATCCACTGCATCTAAGTCTGCCATCTCATCTGCCATCATCTGTGCTTCCAGTTCTTCCTGCTGACGAGTATAGTTTTCCATGATTTCTGCATTAACACCGTAATCCAGTTCAATGTTTCTGTAACGCTTCATACCGGTACCAGCTGGAATCAGCTTACCGATAATTACATTTTCCTTCAGACCAACCAGCTTGTCATTCTTACCCTTGATTGCTGCATCGGTAAGAACTCTGGTTGTTTCCTGGAAGGATGCAGCAGACAGGAAGGAGTTTGTAGCCAGGGAAGCCTTGGTGATACCTAAGAGTACACGCTTAGCTTCGCAAGGATTTCCACCCTTTTCAATTGCTGCCTGGTTTGCTTCTTCCAGTTCAAACTTGCCATACAGACCGCCTGGCAGCAGATCTGTATCACCAGCATCTTCAATCTTGAACTTGGAGAGCATCTGGGATACGATAACTTCGATATGCTTATCGTTGATATCTACACCCTGATTCTTATATACACGCTGTACTTCCTTCAGCAGGTACTGGTATACGCCTTCTACATCATTCAGACGCAGAATGTCATGTGGATTCAGAGGACCCTTAGTAATCTGTCCACCAGCGTAAACCTGATCGCCAACCTTGACATTCAGTCTAGCACCGTAAGGAATTACATATTCTCTATCTTCTGCTTCTTCACGAACGATAACCTGTGTCTTGTTATCTTTACGTGTTTCTACGGAAATAACAGTACCATTTCCTTCACAGATTTCAGCAATACCCTTAGGCTTTCTAGCTTCGAACAATTCTTCGACTCTTGGAAGACCCTGTGTAATATCGCCGCCGGCTACACCACCGGTATGGAATGTTCTCATGGTCAGCTGAGTACCTGGTTCACCGATAGACTGTGCTGCGGTGATACCAACTGCTTCACCGATATTTACTTCTTCACCTGTAGCCAGGTTTCTGCCGTAACACTTAGCACAAATACCTGTTCTGCTCTGACAAGTCATTACCGCACGGATTGCAACGCTTTCGATGCCTGCATCTACGATTGCATCTGCCTGTGCTTCCAGAATTTCTTCGTTCTGTTCTACGATGACTTTGCCAGTCTTAGGATGAACGATATCGGTCAGAGCAACTCTGCCCACGATTCTCTGATTTAATGGTTCGATTACTTCCTTACCATCGGTAAATGCTCTTACTTCTACACCTTCATCTGTACCGCAGTCGAACTCACGAACGATAACATTGTGAGAAACGTCTACCAGACGACGAGTCAGGTAACCAGAGTCGGCTGTACGCAGCGCAGTATCGGCCAGACCCTTACGAGCACCGTTGGAAGAAATGAAGTATTCCAGTATAGACAGACCTTCACGGAAGTTAGACTTGATTGGAATTTCTACGGTCTTACCAGTAGCATTCGCCATCAGGCCTCGCATACCGCCGACCTGACGGATCTGGTTCTTAGAACCTCGAGCACCGGAGTTCGCCATGATGAACAGGTTGTTCAGGGAACCCAGGGAGCTCATCAGAGCATCCGCAACGTCGTCTGTCGCCTTAGACCAGATTTTGATAATCTGTTCGTATCTTTCATTATTGGACATAAGACCCATTCTGTAGGCCTTTTCATACTTATCGACATTCTTTTCAGCTTCAGCAACGATATCCCACTTGTTTTCTGGAATTTCCATGTCGCTTACACTGATAGTTACAGCAGCCTTAGTGGAATACTTGTAACCCATGGACTTGATGTAGTCCAGCATGATTGCTGTACCAGTATTTCCGTGCTTTCTGTAACACTTATCGATGATCTTACCCAGCTTCTTCTTGTCGCAGAGGAAGTCAACTTCCAGTGAATATGGATCTTCTTCTCTATCAACAAAACCTAAGTCCTGAGGAATCTGCTGGTTGAAGATGAAACGACCAACTGTAGATTCTACTAATCTGCCAGTAGTATCTGCTTCATCCTTATACATTCTAACCTTTACCTTAGCATGGATGCCAACTACACCAGTCTGGTATGCCATCAGCATTTCGTCCATATCGGTAAATACCTTTCCGTCACCCTTTTCAGCATAAGTATCTCTTGTTTCGATACCAGGGTGAGTCAGATAGTAACTTCCCAGAATCATGTCCTGTGTAGGAGTTGTGATTGGGGAACCATCCTTAGGAGCCAGAATGTTATTTGTGGACAGCATCAGGAATCGTGCTTCTGCCTGAGCTTCTACGGACAGAGGAACGTGTACGGCCATCTGGTCACCGTCGAAGTCGGCGTTGAACGCTGTACAAACCAGTGGATGCAGCTTAATAGCCTTACCTTCAACCAGTACAGGTTCGAATGCCTGAATACCCAGTCTATGCAGAGTCGGAGCACGGTTCAGCATTACTGGATGTTCCTTGATTACGCCTTCCAGCACATCCCAAACTTCCGGTCTTACCTTTTCAACCATGCGCTTAGCACTCTTAATGTTGTGTGCATATCCCTGTTCTACTAATTCCTTCATGATGAAAGGCTTGAACAGTTCCAGAGCCATCTTCTTAGGCAGACCGCACTGATAGAACTTCAGTTCCGGACCAACTACGATTACAGAACGGCCGGAGTAGTCAACACGCTTACCCAGCAGGTTCTGACGGAAACGACCCTGTTTACCCTTCAGCATATCGGACAGAG
>CAZLJV010000134.1:0-4339 GCA_964559965.1 uncultured Oscillospiraceae bacterium
GTCACCAGCTACATCATTTGTCTTAGTAGCAACTTCCTTAACAAGCTGAGCACCCATATTTTCAAATGCATCTTCCAGTTCGATTTCTCTTGCGATGCTTACACCGTCATTAGTAATCAGTGGAGAACCGAAGCTCTTGTTAATCAAAACATTTCTGCCCTTAGGTCCTAATGTAATCTTAACTGTGTTTGCCAGCTGGTCTACACCTGCCTGCAGCTTTCTTCTCGCATCTTCACCATAAAAAATTTCTTTCGCCATTTCCGTTTCCCCCTTGCTTTATTCGATAACCGCTAAAATATCACTCTGATGCATGATGGTGTATTCTTCACCTTCAAACTTTACATCTGTGCCGCCGTACTTGGAGAAGATCACCTTATCGCCGACCTTCAGTTCCATAGGTTCATCCTTAGTTCCAGGACCAACTGCCATAACTTCAGCCATCTGTGGTGTTTCCTTAGCAGAGCTTGTCAGAATCAGACCGCCCATGGTCTTTTCTTCAGCTTCTACTTTCTTAATTACGACTCTGTTGCCTAAAGGTTTAATTCCAAACATCTGTAAATACCTCCGTATCATTTATATAAGTTTTTTCTTAACTGTTTTACAGGTTTAGCACTCATTCATCTTGAGTGCTAACATATTTTATTATAACCTTTCACCCGTAAAAGTCAATACCGCAGATGGATTATTTTTGTGTAAAGTTTGTGAACAGACCTACTTCTGTCCAAGCCCTCTTATATAATAGAACAAATATTGCTGTGCGAAACCGCCATACTGACCGAAATGCTCCCTTGCATATTCCTGCATCTGAGCCATGCGATTTTCTTCTATACCATATACAGTATTCATGGCACGCCTCATCCATACATCTATCGGAAAAGCATCATAACGACCCACTCCAAACAGTGCTATGCAGCTTGCCACCTTAGGCCCAACACCCGTAAACTCGGTCAGTGCCTCAATTGGATTATCCGATGTCAAAATCTGCTCATAGACCGCATCAGCTCCCCCTCTTTCCAAAACCTGCTTAGCCATCTCTATCATATATTTCGCACGGTATCCCATGCGGCACTCTTTCAGATCCTCTTCACAAAGATTGGAAAGCATCTCCGGACTTGGTATCGAAAACCACTCAGCATCAGCGGCAGCATCATAAATATCTGTAACCGGCTCTCCATACAGCCTGCACAGACTTTCGATGCAGCCTTTTATGCGCGGGATATTATTGTTTTGGGAAATAAGAAAAGAAACCATGGTTTCCCAGAAATCCTGCTTCAGTATTCTTATTCCGCTGCCTGCCTGAATTGCATCACTCATCTGCGAATCGTTTTCGCTTAGAGATTTTTTTATCTCGCCATAATCACGGCCTAAATCCAGATAGTCGAACCAGAAATCCTTGAAGCGTTCCTCGTCCGTACCCTCGATAGTCAGAATGCCGTCTATACCATCGATGCTCGAACCATTAGATAACTCGGGCAGCACAGATTTTGCGGGGAAAGGAGAAAGGTGCATGCGAACCACCTGGCCGCTGGCAATACCCACCCAGCTTCCGTCCTCATGACGAGTCCAGCGAAAACACTGGCCGCAGTCGAAAATATGGTCGAGATTAAAATCCCGCACTCCATATGTTACGCTTTTGTTTTTCATGCTCTTACCTTTTCTATCGCTCGCACTTCCACATTAACTTCTGTAACATTGAAGGCGGTCATACATTCTACTTTTTCATTTATTCTTTCCTGAAGTTCCTGTGCAGTCTCCCAGATTGGGAAGCCGCGGCGAAGTCTCACCGTCACTGACAGCTTAAATGTCTCAGGGTGAGGATCTTGGGTCACGCGGATAATTGCCCCCACAGCTGGCATCTCATAGGCAACGCAGGTTACGATGTCTTCGATTACTCGTTCATCTACGAAATATTCGCCCATGTAGCTATATGTAGGACGCACCACTGTTCGCTCGGCAGCTGCACCGGTGTCTTTGCCTCTAAACAGGCGGAGTGGGTCCATGAAATAACCGGCGAAGTTGCGCTTCAGCTGCAGGGCTGGCGCTGGAATTACATGCTTACCCATGACTTCACGCTGTGTCTGCGCTATCTTGCGTTCTTCTTCCGTAGTTATGTCTTCGATGAAAATACGATTCACTTGCTCTAATGCATCTGCGTCTGGCAGCAGTCCCAGTCTCAGGATTATCTTGTCGGTCATGCCGATGCTTGTTCCCAATATGAGTATGGATTCAGGATTTTTTTCTTCAATGGCTGCTGCTACCTCGTCACGCACTGCATCATCTTGAAACAATGCTACTTTCACTGCTCCGATTTTCGTAGCCTGGCGTTTCGCAGAGATGCCAGCCACCACTGTGCTCTGGTATATAAAGAGTCCATCGTCGATTATAGACTGGATTTGCATTTTATGGCAAAGCTCCATAGCGTGAAAACTTTTTCCCGTTCCACTTTTGCCGATGAGTGCGTAAATTTTCATGTTTTTTCTCACTCCTTCTTAGAATACTGCTTGTTTTTATAGTTTAACACAAAATTATATAAGAATAAACGATAAAATTTCCACATAACTTCCACTTTACTAATTCGACTTCTTCTGATATAATTATCATATCCAAAGATATATCTTAATAAGGAGGAATTTTATCATGGCTTACAAGATTACTGATGCTTGCATCGCTTGCGGTGCTTGCTCAACAGAATGTCCAGTAGAAGCAATCACTGATGGCGATATCTTCGTTATCGATGCTGACAAGTGCATCGACTGTGGTGCTTGTGCAGACACTTGCCCTGTTGACGCTCCAGTAGAAGCATAATTCGGAAGAATTACAAAATTAAAACCCCCAGTTCTCACGAACTGGGGATTTTTTTATGCCTTTATTTATTTGCTTTATTTGCCTTCTTCTGCACTTACCATATAATATGCTAATGCGTGCAGGCTGTCGCTCATGTGTACATTTTCTACAATGATATCTTCTGGCAGTTCCAAATCCACTGCTGTGAAATTCCAGATACCCTTTACGCCTGCACCAGCTACTGTGTCAGCCACCAGCTGTGCCTTTTCAGGCGGTACGCACATTACAGCGATATCGATATTCTTTTCTTTGATAAAGCTTGCTAAAGAGCTGCAAGTCAGAATAGTAGCATCCTGGAATTCTACATTCTGAATGGACTGCTTCACATCGAATATTCCCGCAATGTGGAAGTTCTTTTCATTATTAGAAATGTAGCTCGCCATAGCTTGACCTAAGCGGCCATATCCTACTATAACAATATTAAAAGTCTTATCCAGACCTAAAATACCACCAATAGCATCATACAGCTTGTTAACGCTGTATCCGTAGCCCTGCTGACCGAATCCGCCGAAATTGTTCAAGTCCTGACGAATCTGTGATGCGGTATATCCTATAAGTTTGCTTAAATCTTTAGAGGATATCTTCTCCACACCCTTGGCCTGCAGGTCACGCAGATATCTTCTGTATCTTGGCAGACGTTTAATGACTGCCTTAGAAATCTGCTTGTCCTTTACCATCTATTATTTTTTCTCCTTTCAATTTCATATGCATTATTTATTAAGAAAACCCGCTTTCACAGCGGGCTTTCAATATGCTATGAAATTATTTATTATCTTCTACGTACTTAACCAGATCTTCTACAGTCTGGAACTTTTCAGCATCTTCATCAGGAATTTCGATTCCGAAAGTATCTTCGATAGCCATGATGATTTCTACTGCGTCCAGAGAGTCTGCAGACAAATCCTTCATCAGGTTAGTATCCATATTTACTTCGGATTCTTCAGCCTGCAACTGTTCAATAATAATATCCTTAATTTTATCAAATGTCATAATTTGCCTCCTTAATGTTTGCATCTTGAAACTATGGTTTATTATATATAGTTTTCATTCCCATTGCAAGGGAATTTTTTCACAAATATATGAAACTTTTTGTGAAAATTTCTTCACTTAACGAAATTCTCCTTTTTATTCTTCCAGTTCTGCCCATTCAAGGTAAACTTCGTCTAATTCATCTTTTTTTGCTTGCAGTTCTTCGCCCAATTGAGCCAGTAACTGGTAGTCCTGAGCGTTGTTCGGATCAGCCATTTTAGCCTCCAACTGCGAGATTTCCTCTTCAAAATCCGCAATCTTCTGCTCCAATTCTTCCAGCTTACGCTTTCTTCTTCTCTCCTCAGCTTCCCTCAGCTTGTTAAGCTGACGCTGTTCTGCCGCCGAAAGCTCCTGAGTTTCCATCTTTTCCTGAGCGAAAGAAGATGCCTGCATGCCAGCTGCGGCTGCACCGGCACCTGCTGACTTACCGCGCATTTCCTCTAAGTATGCTTTGCCTGAACCCAGC
>CAZLJV010000135.1:0-4329 GCA_964559965.1 uncultured Oscillospiraceae bacterium
TTGTGAGAGTGTTCGGTAGGATTTTTCGTGCCGAACAGTACATAAATGATTTAGGGGGATGAACAAACATGGCTAGATTTTTTAAGAAAATGCCAAACATAAAGGTACCTAAATACAAGATGGAAGGTATCGAAGATATAGAAGAATTAAATGTAGAATATACACCGGAGATGATTGCGGATTTGAAGCGCAAGCAGGCACCTGTGACTGGTTGCTATCCGGCTACCGATTACCAGACTGTTAAGGAATTCTTTCTGCGCTCCACAGAGCTGTATAAGGACCGCACATTCATTTTAGAAAAGTTCAACCGCAAGGCTCCATTTGAGGAAATTACATATGGACGTTTCCGCAAAGATGTAGTAGAGCTGGGAACTGGCCTGACAAGAGTGTTTAAGCTGCAGGGCGAAAAGGTGCTCATATTAGGTGAAACTACATACGAATGGTATGTTTCCTACACTGCGCTGCTTTGCGGTGCCGGAATTGCTGTTCCGACAGACAAGGAACTGCCGGACAACGAACTCGAAAACATCATTAAACGCTGCGATGCGGCTGCTGTAATTTATTCACCTAAGAAAAAGGGTCAGGTCGAAAAGATTGCAAACAAGTGCCCTGGCGTTAAGTACTTCATGGAAATGTACTCTGATGCAGGCATCGATGGCCGCTTCGTAGGTTTAGACTTCGTAATGAACGAAGGCGAAGTAATCACTGACTGCGGAAATGAAAGTTTCCTGGATATCGAAATCGATCCACAGGCGCTGGCAGTTTTAGTATTTACATCAGGTACAACGAGCCAGTCCAAGGGCGTTATGCTCTCTAACCAAAATCTGGCTTACAATGTCAATGGTGTCGCTCCATACGTGAAGATTTATCAAGAGGATCGTCTTTTCTCGGTTCTGCCGCTGCACCACACCTACGAGTCCACAATAGGCTTCCTGCTGCCTATGGCTATGGGTTCGTCCATAGCAGTATGTCGAGGTCTTCGTCACATCGTAGATGATATGAAGGAAACAGAGCCTACTGCAATGCTTGCAGTGCCGCTGCTTATTGAAACTCTGTATAAGAAGATAAATGCAACCATCGAAAAGAGCGGAAAGGCCAGCATGGTTAAGTCTATGATTCGCATGACAAATGTGATGAAACGCACCGTGGGAATCGATATCAAGAAGAAAGTATTTAAGGAAATTTACGCAACGCTGGGCGGTAATCTGAGAGTTATCGTATCTGCCGCAGCTCCAATCGAGCCAGCAGTAGGTAAGTGGCTGGAAGATATCGGTATCTTATTCCTGCAGGGTTATGGTTTGACGGAAACTGCACCTATAGCGGCACTGACACCGGACTTTGATCGCAGAGTTGGTTCTGCTGGTAAGGCTGTTCTTTGCAATCAGATTAAAATTGTCGATCCTAACGAAAGAGGCGAGGGCGAAGTATATATCAGCGGCAAAACAGTTATGCTGGGCTATTTCGATGATCCTGAGGAAACTGCTAAAGTCATGGACGGCGAATGGTTCAACTCCGGCGACATCGGATATATGGACGAGGAAGGTTTCCTTTACCTGACAGGTCGCAGCAAGAACGTAATCGTAACTCAGAACGGTAAGAATATTTACCCAGAGGAAATTGAAGGTCTGCTCTCTCATGTAGAAGAGATTAAGGAATGCATGGTATACGGTAAGGAAGTTGCAGGAGAAAAGGAACTTATCATTACCGTTAAGGTAATTCCTGATTATGATAAGATTGCGGAACTTCACGGTGAAGGGCTTGATGAAGAGGCGGTATACAAGGTAATTTGGGAGCAGATTCGCCAGGTAAATCGTAAACTTTCAAATTACAAGGCGATTAAGAAACTGGAAATCAAGCACGATGAGTTTGAAAAGACTACAACTATGAAGATCAAGCGTTTCGCTGAAATCGCAAAGGATAAGGCGAATAATGCACAATAATAATTGAAGAATTGAAAATAAGTATTATTTTGTATCGTCAGCCAACTATGGCTGGCGATATTTTCTTTTTAATATTGTCTAAACCCCCTGTATTAGTGGTAAAATGGTGGAATTTAGCTCGAAAACATTTACAAATTGCTTGAGATATGGTATCTTTATAAGATGGGATTGCTGTGCAGTCTGATTTTAACATGGAGAAAAAAGATGAAGAAATTAGCGATTTATCTGATGCGATTTGGGCTGAATTTTATATATTTCTTTCTGAAACTTCTTCCGACCAAGGGAAACAAGGTGGTCTTTTTAAGCCGCCAGTCTAACGAACCGACTCTTGATTTTAAGAGGGTGCAGGAAGAATTGCAGGAGAGACAGCCTTATATACAAATTGTCACACTTTGTAACAGGCTTGAAGGCGAAAAGAGCGGAGGTCTGGTGCATTTCGCAATGACTACGCTGAAGAGTATGTATCACATGGCTACTTCTAGCGTGTGTGTGCTTGATGCTTACTGGCCGGCAGTATCTATTTTGCACCATAAGAAGGAGCTGACTGTAATCCAGATGTGGCATGCGCTTGGGAAAATAAAGCAGTCGGGATACCAGACTTTGGGAAGAGAATCAGGAAGAAGCGAGCAGATGGCTCACCTGATGAAGATGCATGAAAATTACGACTATATTATCGCCGGAGGAAAGGCGTGGAATCCGTACTACTGTGCATCATTTAATACTACGGAAGATAAACTGGTAAATTGCGGACTTCCACGTATAGACCACTTGCTTGAAACTGCGCAGAGCAATCGTGAGGCGGTGCTTAGGGAATATCCTCAGTTTAATGGAAAGACCATAATTTTATATGCACCGACTTTTAGAAGAAATATTTCGCTGCATTGGGATTCGCTGGCTGAGGCAGTGGCTGATGCAAACCTTAAGGAGCCGGGTCCTGACGGAAAGGGTCAGTATGTTTTAGTAGTAAAGGGACATCCTAATCAGAAGCTGGAGACGGCTGGAAAACCAGGTATATACGAGTGTGCGGAGTTTAAGGCGGTTGACTTACTGGCAGCCTGCGACTATTTGATTACCGACTACTCGGCAATAGCCATTGAGGGGGCGATTTTGAGCAGACCTACATGGTATTTCGTATATGATTATGAAGAATACAGGCAGAAAAATGGAATGAACATCGACTTGTTTGATGTTATGCCGGGGTGTGTGTTCCGAGATGGCAGGGAGCTGATGAACAGGCTCGTTTCTGCAGATCGTGCTGCGAGAACAGATGAAATCAGCATTGAGAATAATCCGTATCCGAGACGCACGCTGAATGCGTATCGAAAGAATTATCTGCCAGAAAATTTGGGAACTTCTACGAAGCAGATTGCAGATCTGATTTTGGGAAAAATGATGGAGCACCGCAAGTAATATAGCAAGCGGCGCAGAGAGGAATGCAGAAAGAAAAGCAGAAAGGAAAAGAATTATGGATGCTTTTTCATTTGTAAGATGGGCAGTGCGCAAGATGAAGCTCTTTGTGTTATACTGGAGACGAATCGTATTTGCGAAGAATCACTTTAAGTGCCCGTGGTATAAGAAGATAAGAGCGAACCTGAGCGGCGGTTTTTTAGCAGACCAGTGGATGCTTTATGATTTTGATCACAATGACCGCAGTGAGTATTTATCAGAATTCGACTGGTATCGCTCAAGATATATAAATGAACCTTTCGATTTTGTATGCAATAACAAGATCGCATCGGCGGAAATTTTGAAACAGTATGTGCGTGTACCTGAGAGCTACATGATTAAAAATCGTGGATATCTTTCCAGCTTCCAGAGTGAGGAAATGGAATATGAGGATGCGCTGAAGCTGCTCAGTGAAAAGAAGACATTGTTCTTCAAACCTTATGGCAAGGGAAAGGGTACTGGCGTATGCCGTCTCAGCTGGATTGACGGACAGCCTGCTATCGACTTAAAGAAGATAAGCGAAGAGGAATTTATCAAGTTCCTCAAGAAGAATGATAACTGGTTTTTAAGCGAAGCCATGGAGCAGCATCATTACAGCAGCCAGATTTATGACAAGACTGTAAATACAATAAGATTTATAACTTTGCGTGATCCAAAGACGCATAAATTCAAGGTCTTCTTCGCAGTGCAGAGAATAGGCACTAAGGAGACGATTCCTGTAGATAATGGAAGCAGAGGCGGTTTGGTTTCTAAGATTGATTTGGAAACAGGTGAGCTTTCAGAAGCAAGATGCCTCCATAACCATGATGTACATGATGTGCATCCGGATTCAGGAGCTCCGATTAAGGGAGTAGTGATTCCAGGCTGGAGCCAGCTGAAGGAAGATATGCTGAAACTTGCTAATCATCTTCCGTACATGCATTTTATCGCATGGGATATCTTC
>CAZLJV010000136.1:0-4226 GCA_964559965.1 uncultured Oscillospiraceae bacterium
GTGCAAAACCCTCTGGGGAGCACGGATTTTGCAAATAGTCGGCCGTCGGTGTCGGAGTAAATATCAGCTCGTTACCAGGGCTTACCACGAAAATTCGCTCCATTACATTTCTCAGCTCTCTGATATTTCCCGGCCAGCGATGGGTCAGCATGGTTTCGATGGAAACCGGTGCCAATGTCTTTTTTGCATCGTATTTCTCGTTCAATGACTGAAGAAATGACTCAGCCAGAGGTATGATATCTTCTTTTCTCTCACAAAGTGGCGGCAATTGAATCAAAAATACGCTGAGTCGGTAGTACAAGTCTTCTCTGAATTTCTTTTCTGCTACCATGGTCTGCAAGTTTACATTGGTTGCGCAGATGATTCGCACATCGATTGGGATGTTCTTTACGCCGCCCACTCTTCTTATCTCTCGATTCTCTAATGCCCTCAGCAATTTAGACTGCAATGGAAGGGGCATATCGCCGATTTCATCGAGGAAAATGGTACCTCCGGACGCAGCCTCGAAAAGTCCGATTTTGCCTTTAGAAAGGGCTCCTGTGAACGCTCCGGCCTCGTAGCCGAACAGTTCTGACTCAAGCAGCTGTTCCGGGATTGCCGCACAGTTTATGCTTATGAATGCTTTGTCTGCACGCAGGGAGTTTTCGTGTATGAAGCGGGCCATCATGTCTTTGCCGGTGCCGCTTTCGCCTAAGATTACCACATTGCTGTCTGTCGGCGCAATTGCCTCGATTGTCTGCAAAACACTTCTCATTGCCGGGCTGTTTGCAATCAATTTGGTATGGTCTTTCAGACGCAGGTGGTCTAATTCTCTCTGCATTCTCGCCATGGCAGCACGTTCTTTAGAAATTATTTCTTCCCATTCCTTATTATGCTCCAAGCTCATATTGGTAGTTACTACCATTTCCACATTTCCATCGTCATCAAGCACTGGTATGCTGTGTGAAATGCTGGAGTTTTTTGATTTGTATGTAAGTGCCGAAACGGCTTCACGCCCAGTTTCAATTACTAATTTAGATGTGGAATGGTCGTAAGCGCCTTCTGCAACCAGGCTATCTACATTTCTATACATGGCTTCAGCTCTCGGAACGCCGATTCGCTCTGCGCCGACTTCGTTTATGTATACAATGTTGCCCTTACCGTCAGTTATGAAAATGGATTCTTTGTAATACTGGTTCAGCGCCTCTAAAATTTCTTCTGCGCTGAAAGAATGTCTCGCTTTTTTCATTCTCTTTCCCCCGTCTCCATATAGTTAAGCAGCTTCTCAGGATCATCTGAGATGTAGTATAAATCAAGGCATGTATGGTTCATGAAGCCTTTATCTGCCGTATTAGCTAAAAGTGCTGCAATCTCGTCGTAATATCCCTTAGTATTGAGAATTGCGATTGGCTTGTCATGCCGTCCTAACTGTTTCAGTGTCAAAATCTCAAAGAACTCCTCGTATGTCCCTATGCCGCCCGGTGTCATTATAAAGCCTTCCGCTTCTTTTTCCATTCGTTCTTTTCTCTGGCGCATGTCCTCCGTAAATATCAGCTCTGTGCAGTGCTGGTATAAGACTCCCGGTTTATTAAAAAAGTGAGGTGCAATCCCCAAAATCTTCGCACCGCCGCCTGCTGCACCGGCTTCCGTTTCTGCGCCTGCGCTGCTCGCAGCGCTCATGCCTCGTGCCACTGCACCCATCAGGCCCGTATTTCCACCGCCAAAAACCAGCTCATGACCTCGCTTTGCCATCTCCTGCCCAAGCTCCATGCCTGCCTTGAGATACTCTTCATCTATCGAATTGCTGCTCGCTCCATAAATACAAATTTTCATTCTCTTCAACCTCGCACTTACTTAATCTCAAGTTCCACCGGACAATGATCTGATCCAAACACATCTGTATGAATCTTCGCCCCTGCCAGACGTTCCTTCATGCTGTCAGACGCTACGAAATAGTCAATTCTCCATCCAGCATTCTTCTCTCGTGCTTTGAAGCGATAAGACCACCAGGAATAAATCCCCTCCTGCTCAGGATAGAAATATCTGAAGGTATCCACGAAACCTGCCTCCAAAAGCTCCGTCATCTTTCCTCTTTCTTCGTCGGTAAATCCCGCATTTTTTCTGTTGGTCTTAGGATTCTTCAGGTCGATTTCCTTGTGCGCTACATTCATATCGCCTGCAGCCACCACCGGCTTTTTCTCCGCCAGCTTGCACAAATGCGCCCTGAAAGCGTCCTCCCATTCCATTCTGTAATCCAGCCTCTTCAAGCCGTCCTGAGAATTAGGAGTGTACACAGTCACGAAATAGAAATCCTCGAATTCAGCTGTAATAACTCGTCCTTCATGGTCGTGCTCATCGATTCCCAGTCCGTAAGTCACGCTCACCGGCTCCTCTTTGCAAAATATTGCCGTTCCGGAGTATCCTTTCTTCTCGGCGTAGTTCCAGTACTGATGGTATCCCGGAAGGTTCATTTCAATCTGACCCGCCTGCAGCTTCGTCTCCTGCAAGCAAAAAATATCTGCATCTATCTCATTGAAAAAATCCATAAAATTCTTTCCCATAACGGCACGCAGCCCGTTTACATTCCATGAAATCAATTTCATATCTATTCACCTCGTCATTTATCTTCTATTCATTATTTATTATTCATTATTCATTATCACGCTTCATCAAATCTTCGCCCCACTGGCTCAGTGCTTCTAAAATCGGCATCAGCTTGTCCGCACTCTCCGTGGACCTGTAGTCTACTCTGACTGGAACTTGCAGATATTCCTTTCTCTCTACAAGTCCTGCCTCTTCCAGTTCCTTCAAAGCATTTGCAAGCACGGTATTCGATATTCCACCAAGCTTTCTCCTAAGCTCATTATATCTCAATGCGCCCTGATTGTTCAGTGCACAGATAATCTGCATCTTCCACTTTCCTCCTACTATGGACATGGCATAATTCAAAGGACATTTTTCCAAACATGGACAGTCATAATGTGTTTCTATCATATCAAAATCCTTCCTGATTCCGCTATACTTCCCCGCTATCATTGCGGCTTGCGTGCAAGTAAGTTTTTTCTTACTTTATCACATTTTTTTGCGTACTTGCTTTTTATCCTATATGATACTACAATTATATCAAGTAAGAAAAAAAGAGCAAGTTTATTTTTATGATTTTAGGAGGACTTAACTAATGAACATTTATCTTCAAGGTTTAGCCTTAGGTATGGCATATGTAGCACCAATCGGGCTCCAAAACCTTTTCGTTATTAACACTGCTTTAACCCAGCCAAAACGCCGAGTATATTTAACTGCACTGATCATAATATTTTTTGATATCACACTCAGCCTTGCCTGTTTCTTCGGCGGCGGTGCCATTATGGAAGCATCCCCGCTATTAGAAAAAGCCGTTCTCTTAGTGGGTGGTGCAGTTGTAATCTGGATTGGTATCGGGCTAATACGCGCCAAAGACAAGATGGACACAAGTACCAAGGTTGATATTCCTGTTCTCAAGGTAATATCAACCGCCTGCGTAGTAACCTGGTTCAACCCTCAGGCTCTAATCGATGGTACTTTGATGTTAGGTGCATTTAAGACAACCTTACCTGACGGCGCAGACTTTTTCTTCGCTGCCGGCTTCGCCTCTGCATCAATCATCTGGTTCTTCGGAATTTCAACTATAATTTCTTTCTTCAGCGCTCGTTTTACCGACAAAACTCTGCGTGTAATAAACATAATCTGCGGCATTGTAATTCTCTTCTACGGCAGCAAGCTTCTGTGGAATTTCGTGCAGCTGGTGTTTTAAGATAACAAAAGCGGTACGCCATGTACCGCTTTTTTCATTCCATATTCGTCTTACATTCTGCTCTCAATATAAGTTTCCGCAGCACGCTCCATCTTCTGCGCATTCTCAAAAGCATCTTCCATGCTGCCGCCGCATACTACCATGCCGTGGTTGGACATCAGGCAGCCAAAATTGCGCCCCAGAGCCGAAGCCACATTCTTAGCCAGCTTGTCAGAGCCCGCCTTCGCATATTTTGCTAAGCCGATAGACTTGCCGAACACAGCCTGCAGTTCTTCATCTTCAATCGGAAGCTCAGTCTGGCAAGCCGCAAACACACTGCAAAACTTCGAATGTGTATGCACAATCGCCTGAATTGCCGGACGCTCCTTGTAAATTTCCGCATGGAGACCCTTTTCAGATGTCGGCTTCAGGTCGCCCTCGTGCTGCATGGTCTGCAAGTTCACCTTCACCATATCCG
>CAZLJV010000137.1:0-4207 GCA_964559965.1 uncultured Oscillospiraceae bacterium
CATTATGATTATGACGGCACCGCTGATTTTGCACTTATTAAGCACCGGATTGGAAAGAATCTCATAAGTTTCTCCGCCTATAATCATCTTTTGTCTTGAGTGTATACCTTTAAGCGCTTGCTCCACCGCAGTTCTGAAAGGTTCGCTGCGATTCAGCTGAAAAGCGTGGATACCGCTACACTGCTGATTCGTCGCACCAAGAATTCGCAGCACACTCTGATTATGTGTCAAAACCTCCATCTGAGTATCGATTATGAGCAATCCTTCACTCATATTCTCTGTAATGATATTAAATTCCTCCTGCCGCCTGCGCAGTTTCTCCATCTGATACTTAATTCTTATGTTTTGCTGGTCTATTCGCTGCAGCAGAGGGTCAAGCTCCTCATAATTATCCTGAATTACCGGATGATTTAAGTCTATATCGTTGATAGGCTTAACGATATGGCTTGTAATCATATGGGAAATTGCAGTAGCCAAAGCAAAAAGCACACCAACTATAACTACTATCATACCCATGGTATCCAGTATTAAGCCAAGCTGTGAATAGTGATCTGTAGAAATTCTCAGAACCGAACCATCTTCCTGACGAATGGCATAGTATCGTGTTTCCTTCGCCATAGTTTCAGAATCACGAACTGCCCATCCTTCACCATCTTCCATGGCCTCCAGCACTTCTTCACGCTTACCGTGATTCTCCATCACATTTTCTGAAGCCTGACTGTCGAAGCTGACTGTACCATCTTCCTCTATAATTGTGATTCGGCTGGTCAAGTTTCCGCACTCCTTCATATGCTGCAAATACTCCATACCATTAGCATCGACTCCTGCTGAAACAAGCTGAGCCTCATTCTCTAAATCCAGATAAATCTGCGATCCGAGATAATCATACATTACGCCCATGATTAGACCTGCACAGCAGATCATTACCACCAACGCCACCGCCATAATTCCTGTAAATATCTTTTTAGTCATAACGCTCTCCAAGTTTACTTGGTGCCAATTCTGTATCCGACACCGCGAACTGTCTCAATAAGCTCGCCGCAGCTTCCTAATTTGGAACGCAGCGTTCTTATATGCACATCTACCGTTCTATTTTCACCATCAAACTCATATCCCCAGATTTCCTGCAAAATCTGATCTCTGTTCAGCACATTTCCCGCATGCTTCATCAAGAAGCTGAGAAGTTCAAACTCCTTCAAAGTAAGCGTCACTTCGGAGCCGGAAACCGTGACAACATGTTTTGCTGGGCAAACGGAAAGCTGGCCAACCTCATAAACAGTGTCGTCAGACGCAGGTTTCGAGCGGCGCAGCAGCGCTTTAACTCTGGCAATCAGCTCCATAGTCCCGAAAGGCTTCGTAACATAATCGTCAGCGCCGGCATCAAGCCCCAAAACCTTATCATATTCAGTGCTCTTAGCCGTCAGCATCATTATTGGAAGATTTTTAGTATCTGCATGATGGCGAAGTTTATCAAGCACAGACAGCCCATCTTCCTCCGGCAGCATTATATCCAGCAGCACAAGCTGCGGCACCTTGTGTGAAACTGCATCCCAAAACTGACTTGGACGCTCGAACCCCTCGCATTCCAGCCCGGAATTGTTCAGGGCATAGGTTACGAAATTCCGAATATTATTATCATCTTCCAATAAATAAATCATCTTCTACCTCTTAATTCTTTTCTTCTGGGTGCGAACCTGTGATGCTGAATATTACCCATTCTGCCACATTAGTCGCATGGTCCGCAATCCTTTCGATATATTTAGCAATCATCAGCAGATCCAGATATGACTTGCCTGCATTCTCATGCTCCCACTCTCCCTTGGAAATGGCCGCAATCAGCTCGTTTTTTACGGTATCGAAATAGTCATCTACCACATCATCGTCACGGATTACTTTCTTCGCCATTTCTAAATCTCGGCTCACGAAGGAGTTGATGGAATCAGTCACCATTTTCGCGGCAAAATCAGACATGGGCCTCAGGTGTTCTGACACCGTAATTTCTCGGCAGTCTAAGTATTTCACGATTTCCGCAATATCTGCTGCCTGGTCTCCGATTCTTTCTAAGTCAGAAATCATCTTCAGCGCAGATGAAATTACTCTCAGGTCACGAGCCACCGGCTGCTGCTGCAGGAGCAGTTTCATACAAATTGTTTCGATATCCTTTTCTTTCTGGTCAATCTGAGAATCTGCTTCCAGCGTGCGTTCGATCATTCCCTCTTCATTCTGAAAAAGAGCTCGAATCGCATAAACTAAAGCCTCTTCACAAAGAGCCCCCATAGTAACCATTTCCACATTCAGCTGCGCCAGCTGTTGATCAAATCTATTTCTCATATCAACCAAACCTCCCCGTAATATAATCTTCTGTACGCTTATCCTGCGGCACAGAGAAAATCTTCTCCGTATCTCCGAATTCAATCATCTCCCCTAAGAGGAAGAATGCCGTCTTGTCTGATACACGGGTCGCCTGCTGCATGTTATGAGTTACCATAACTATAGTATACTTTTCTTTCAGCTCAACTGCAAGGTCTTCTATCTTTGAAGTTGAAATTGGATCGAGGGCAGATGTTGATTCGTCCATGAGTAAAACCTCAGGTTCGACAGCTAAAGCTCGTGCGATACAGATTCTTTGCTGCTGACCACCGGAAAGTCCTAAGGCATTCTTCTTCAGACGGTCTTTTACTTCGTCCCATATAGCCGCATCTTTCAGAGAGCGTTCCACGATTTCATCTAATTTCGCCTTATTGTGGATCCCATGTGTGCGAGGGCCATAAGCTATGTTATCATAAATGCTCATCGGGAAAGGGTTAGCCTTCTGGAATACCATTCCTACGCGCTTGCGCAGGTCATTTACATCCATGGAGCCGAAGATATCTTCTCCATCTAACTTAATCTGTCCGGTAATCTTGCAGCCTTCCACTAAGTCATTCATTCTGTTGAGAGACTTGAGAAGGGTGGATTTTCCGCAGCCGGAAGGTCCAATAAGTGCTGTTATCTGCTTTTCCGGAATGCGCAGATTTATATTTTTCAGCGCATGAAAATTGCCATAATGCAAATTCATATCTTCTAAGGTGATTTTATCCATTTATTCGTTTTCCTCCTTATTTACCGCTCAGCTTTTTAGCCAGCAGGTTGGACAGGTAGTTCATTAAAATTACAACGACTAAAAGTACTACTGCTACAGCATAAGCCTGCTCCGTATGTAATCCTTCTGTCATCAAAGCATACATGTGTACAGATAAGGTGCTTGCCGAGGAGAACCAGCCTGTAGCTATCACCGGATTAGTTCCGGCTGTAAATATGAGAGCTGCAGACTCACCGACAATACGGCCTATAGCTAAAATTACACCTGACAAAATCCCCGGCATCGCTGTAGGCAATATTATACGCACAACTGTACGCAGCTTTCCTGCTCCAAGTCCGAAGCTGCCTTCTCTATATGCATCTGGCACTGCAACCAGTGCTTCTTCAGTAGTTCTGATGATAAGCGGAAGCACCATTATAGCTAATGTAATCACACCGGCTATGAGTGTGTAACTCCATCCGAGAGTCAGTACAAATACTAAGTATCCAAACAGACCATATACGATTGACGGAATACCTGACAGTGTCTCAGTAGTCAGTCTTATAATTTTTACTAACTTATTACCTCTCGATGCATATTCCACCAAGTATATGGCAGCTCCCACTCCTACTGGAACTGCTATAATCAAAGTCTGCAATGTAATGTTTATGGTATTGATGATTGCAGGCATCATAGACAGGTTTTCTGTCGTATATTCCCATGCGAACAGTCCCGGCTGCGTCAGATTGCCTACGCCCTTCCACAGGATATATATTATCAAAAGGCAGATTACCGCAGATGTGATGACTGCGCTTGCATATACCAGCATCCTCAAAACAAAAGATAAGGGATGCTTTTTAATTGCTTGTAAACGAGATTGCTTCATCTATGCATCCCTCCTCTTTAATAATGAAAATGAGATATTTATAATAAGGATAAACACGAAGAGAACTACAGCCGTGGCAATAAGCGCTTCACGGTGAAGTCCAGTTGCATATCCCATTTCCAGCACGATATTAGCGGTCATGGTTCTGACACCCGACAAAATCGAATCTCCGATGATTGGCTGATTTCCGGCAATCATGACAACCGCCATAGTTTCGCCCACAGCCCTGCCCATGGCTAAAATTATACCCGCCAAAATCC
>CAZLJV010000138.1:0-4201 GCA_964559965.1 uncultured Oscillospiraceae bacterium
GCTCTATGTGCTGACTGTAAATGGTGATGAGCCGGGAGCCGCAATCCGCAGACCGGATTTTGATAAGCTGACACCTGTATTTCCATATGAAAGACTTCGTCTGGAAACTAAGACTCATGTGCTGGCAACTCGTGTTATCGACTTAGTGGCACCAATAGGTAAAGGGCAGAGAGGTTTGATTGTAGCACCACCGAAGGCAGGTAAAACTGTTTTGATGAAGCAGGTGGCTCATGCAATCGAAGAAAAATATCCGGAAGTGGAGCTGATTGTGCTTTTAGTCGACGAGCGACCTGAAGAAGTTACTGATATGAAGCGTTCTTTGGAAAAGGGCGAGGTGATTTACTCCACTTTCGACGAACTGCCAGAACATCATGTAAAGGTTGCGGAGATGGTGCTTGCAAGAGCGCAGAGATTGGTTGAACATGGAAAAGATGTAGTCATTCTCATGGATAGTATTACCAGACTGGCGAGAGCATATAATATGGTTGTTCCGGCATCGGGACGAACACTTTCGGGTGGTCTTGACCCTGGAGCACTGCACAAGCCTAAAAAATTCTTCGGTGCGGCTCGAAAGATGGAAGAGGGCGGCTCTATTACAATTTTAGCGACGGCATTAGTTGAGACTGGAAGCCGTATGGACGATGTGATTTTCGAAGAATTTAAGGGAACTGGTAACATGGAGCTGCACTTAGACAGAAAGCTGTCTGAACTGCGCATATTCCCAGCAGTTAACTTGAATAAGTCTGGAACTCGTCGTGAAGATCTGCTGCTGACCAGCGACGAAATGGAAGCGGTAGTGATGATGCGCCGTGCTATGGCTAACCGAAACACTCAGGAAGTTACTGAAATGATAGTAGATACGCTGTCAGGTACAAGAAATAATCAAGAATTTTTGCTGCAGATAAAGAAAGTCTTAAGCAATGAATAAAATGAGGGGACAATTATGGATTTAAAGAAAGTATTTTTAAAAGATGCATGCCCAACTTCTGTCGGAGGTCAGGCAATTATCGAAGGCATCATGATGCGCAGCCCAGAAAGAACAGCTATTGGCATTCGTCTGCCAGACGGAAGAATATATATGAAGACAGAACCAAGCCCTAAGGGAAGTAAATGGGGAAGAATTCCGCTGATTAGAGGTGTAGTGAATTTCGTGGCATCATTAGTACAAGGTACTAAGGTACTCATGTATTCCGCAGACAAGCTGGAAGAATTCTATCCTGAAGGATATGAAAAAGATAAATTTGATGTATGGGTTGAAGAAAAGTTAGGAAAAGAAAAGGCATGGAAAATTCTCATGACTATTTCAGTTGTCCTTGCAATAGTTATGAGCGTGGGACTGTTCATGGTTCTGCCGACCATGGCTGTTGGCTGGCTGTCATACCTGACGGACAATATTTTGCTGAAAAACCTGGTGGAAGGCGTTGTGCGCGTTCTCATATTTATCGCATACGTGCTGCTCATAGGCAAAATGCCTGATATCAAAACCGTGTTCCAGTACCACGGTGCTGAGCATAAGACAATTCACTGCTTCGAAAAGGGACTGGAACTGACACCGGAAAATGCCCAGTCTTTCTACACTGTACACCCTCGCTGCGGCACCAGCTTCCTTGTATTTGTAATGCTGACGGCAGTTTTGGTACATGCATTTATGGGATGGCCGAGCATGGCTGTTCGAATCATAAGCAGAATCGCAGTGCTGCCGGTAATCGCCGGTCTTTCTTACGAACTGCTGAAGTGGGCAGGAAGAAGTAGCAATCCGCTTGTTAAGCTGCTGAGCCTGCCAGGGCTTTATGTGCAGAAGCTGACAACAAGAGAACCAGAATTCGAACATTTAGAAGTTGCGATTGCAGCCATGAAGGCGTGCATGAAGCCGGAAGGAACACCTTACTTCGAGGGAATCTGCGATTTGAACGGTGATCCTGTTGAGGAGGATGTTGAAAAATAATGAGTTTACCATTAAAGGAATTAATTAAAATAGGAGAAAATCAGCTTAGGGACGCGGGAGTTGCAGATGCAGCTATCGATGCAAAAGAGCTATATTGCTATATGATGCATATAGACCGCACACGGCTGATGCTTTGCTGGCAGGACGTACTGCAGGACAATCAGTGCGAGGAGTATTTTGATCTCGTGGCAAAACGTGCCTCCCGCATACCTTTGCAGCATATCACAGGTGAGCAGGAGTTCATGGGATTGCCGTTTAAGGTATCCGATAAGGTATTAATCCCTCGTCAGGATACGGAGACAATGGTTGAAGATGCTCTGGAAGTCATCAATAAAAACCATCTGCGTGGAGAGGAACTTTCCTGTAAGGCTCGAAAAAGCTGGAACATACTTGACCTTTGCTGCGGCAGCGGTGCTATCGGAATTTCTATTGCAAAGCTGGCTGATGATGTAAAGGTAACAGGTTCAGACTTATCCGGTGATGCTCTGGCTGTGGCAGAAATGAACTGCAAGAACATAGGCGCTAAGGGAATGAAGTTTGTGAAGAGCGATCTTTTCGAAAGTTTCCGTGGAAAATTAGGAAACAAGAAGTTCGATATGATTATCTCTAATCCGCCATACATACGCCATGATGTGATTTCGACTCTTGAACCGGAGGTTCGTGAGCATGAGCCGATGATGGCTCTTGACGGCGGTGAGGACGGACTTGACTTTTACCGCAAAATCGCAGATGAAGCGCCTGATTTCTTGAAAAAAGAGGGAATCGTGATGCTGGAAATCGGTCATGATCAGATGAGCGATGTAATCAAGCTGTTTTCTGTTGATGAAAGATACAGCTTTGTTACCGGTCTAAAGGACTTAGCTGGCCGTGACAGAATCGTAGTTGCGATTTTGAGCCCGAAAAAGAAGTAAAAAACTCAAAAAAAGTACTTGTTTTCAATGTTTGTATGTGATATTATATAAAGGCTGTGAAATTGTTCGCAGTGAATCTAATTATAAAATATTGCGGCTAAGCCGCAGGAAAGGACACAAACATGAAGGAAGGAATCCATCCTGATTATAAGGAATGTAAAGTAACTTGCGCATGTGGTAACACTTTTGTTACTAAGTCTATGAAGGAAGAAATGAGACTGGACGTTTGCTCCGCTTGTCACCCATTCTTCACTGGTCAGCAGAAGTTCATCAACAGAGGCGGCCGCGTAGAAAAGTTCAAGAACAAGTACAACATCGGTTAATTATCGAAAAAAGGACCCGGAAGTACGCTTCCGGGTTTTTTGTACAATTATATAAGAAATAGCTTTAAGAATGAAATAAAGTATGATAAAATAATATATTAGGATAATATGAACACATAAAAGATTACAAACTACAAGCCAAAAGACTTTGCTGAACTGTATAGAAAGGGAAGCGGAATTTGCTAAAGAGCTTCATAAGAAAGGCGAGAAATTTGTGAGCAGTAATAAGTTTAGAGTTTGGCTTAACAACGAATACCTTCCACGGCATCCGGAGTTTTTTGGGATTAAAGAAGCATATTCAAAAGCTGTGACACAGTCAGTTAATAACGGACAGGCCGCTTTTGTAAAATTTTTCAATCATAAAAGTGCTTTCCCTAATTTCAAAAAGAAGGGAAAATCGGATGTGAAGATGTATTTCGTAAAAAATGATCCTAAAGATTGCTGATGCGAAAGGCATAGGATTAACATTCCATCACTTGGTTGGGTTCGTATCAATAAAAGCTGATAGATTTTATGTATCGGTTGTTGTAGAAATCGCTGACACAAAGATAGTCAATAACTCGAACGAGGGGATTGGAATTGACCTTGGATTAAAGGATTTTGCCATTGTCTCAAATGGTAAAATCTATAAGAACATTAACAAAACAGGAAGGCTTAAAAAGCTTGAAAAGCAACTAATACGGGAACAAAGGAGTTTATCTCGTAAGTATGAAAACTTAAAGAAAGGAGAGTCCGCTCAAAGAGCAAATATACAAAGACAAAAGCTCAAGGTACAGAAACTTCATCACAGGATATACAATATCCGTACTGATTACATTAATAAGACAATCGCTGAGATAGTGAAAACCAAGCCATCTTATATAACGATTGAAGACTTAAATGTAAAAGGAATGATGAAGAATCGACATCTTTCGAAGGCAGTTGTGGTTACATCGAAGACAGAGATTTCAATGCTTCTTTGAATTTGAGAGATGCGATAACTTACGAGATTGCATAATTAAAAGGCAAGCGTGAGTATGTAC
>CAZLJV010000139.1:0-4169 GCA_964559965.1 uncultured Oscillospiraceae bacterium
TAGATTGAACGGACAGATGCTGGTGGAAATAAGCAGCTGATTCCTATAGTCCTTTGAACGCAAAGGTTTAGGTGTTACATCTGGCATTAATGATACTGCAGGTGAACGGAATGTACCCATGGACATCAGTGTAAGCAGCAGTGCCACTACGAAAAGTACAAGATTACGCATATTGGCTGCAATTGGAATCAGTGTCATAAATACTACGGCTAAAACTGTCCCTATAAATATGAACGGTGTTCTTTTTCCGTATTTAGTACTTATTTTATCTGACCATGCGCCGAAAACTGGCAGCATAAACAGAGCCAGTACATTATCCAGTGCCATTATCGCGCCTGAAATGGTATCTCCGATTCCGAAGCTGTACTTCAAAATCAGCGGAATTATGCTGTCATAAACTTGCCAAAAGGAACTAATCGCTAAAAAAGCGAAACCAATAAGTATGGTGCGTTTGTAATTTAGTTTCATTTAAATCTCCTATATATTTCGTTAATATTTTCTATAATGTAGGACGGTTTCGTCTCTCCATTTTCAACATCTTCGCGCCTTCCTTCCCCTGACAGGACGAAAATCGTGTCGATTCCGGCGTTGCACCCGCAGGCGATGTCTGTATAAACTCTGTCGCCCACCAAAACTGCTTCATCCGGCTTGTATCCCCACTTTTTCAACGCTAAATAAACCATGTCTGGCTGCGGCTTGCCGATGAAATAGGGAAGTCTGCCTGTTGCATGCTCCAGCATTTGCGCCATGGCTCCGCAGTCCGGTACCGATCCCCACGCTGTCGGGCATACCCAGTCCGGATTCGTGGCAAAATATTCGACCCCTCGGGTCAGCAGCCAGCTGGCGTCTTCTAATTTTCCATATGTCAGCTCTCTGTCGTACCCCATCAGCAAAATCTCCACATCTTCATCTGCTTTTTGGCTGATGCAGAAGCCTTCGTCTTCCATTTGCTTTTTGAAGGATTGGGTACCCATGAGATAGATCTTTTTAGTCTTAGCATTTTCTCCGTATTTTTCTATGAGAAATGCAATGGTCGCATCTACTGATGTCAAAAAATCTTCTCGTTCTGCTTCTATTCCCAGTTTTCGCAGTTTTTCTACATAGGCCTCTGCGCCCTTAGAGGAGTTGTTTGTCAGGAATAGATATCTGCCGCCTCGCTCTCGTATGCACTGAAGCAGCTCTCTGGTGCCTTCAAACAGCATGTCGTCCAGGTATATGGTTCCATCCATGTCGAACAGAAACAGCTTCTTTTCTTTTAGCTTCATTATATGTATCGTTTTTCCTTCCTATGATGTCGCCTGCAGCCGCCGCAGGTGCAGCCTTGGTCGCTCGGCTGTGTGGTGCGACCGAGGCCATGGTGCTTCAGCACCATGACAGCGGAGGTCGCCGTATGCGACCTTCGCTGTGAGACGAATCAGCTGGTCGACTACATGTACTTATCCAGCTGAGCCTCAACCTCTGGCATCTTCTTTATATCGATATTCTTCTGGGGTTTGCCTCTAAAGACCACCATCTCAGGGTTGCGAAGTGCTTGCAGGTTATCCAGCGGATTTTGCTTAGTTACCAAAAAGTCTGCAGACTTGCCGACTTCAATCGAACCAGTAATGTCGCCTACGCCTCCCAACTCAGCATTTCTCTTAGTCGCCGTATACAGCGCAAAACCATTGCTTACGCCGCAGTACTTCTGGAAGTAGTTTACTTCTCTCCACATATCATAATGTGTTATGTATGGACAGCCTGTGTCTGTTCCCAGTCCAACAGGGATTCCTCTTTCGAGACATGCCTTAGCACACTCCAATATTCCCTCAAAAACAATCTTTCCATTATACTGTGCTACTTCCGAAATGTGTGTAACTTCTCTGTCAAACAAAGCGAACGGAAGCGCTGGTGAAATCGTCGCAATCAAGCATGCCTGTCTTTCCTCGAACAGGTTCAGCATTTCTTCGTCTGGCATAGCTCCATGTTCGATGGAGTCTACCCCATTTTTCAGTGCACACTTAACGCCTTCTGGACTTTCCACATGAGCAGCCACCTTCAGTCCCAGCTTATGCGCAGTGTCACACGCCGCCTTTACATATTCAGCTGGCATTTTAAGCTCGCCCGGCTCGCCCTTTTTCTTAGCGTCAAGCACGCCGCCTGTAATCATCAGCTTAATCCAGTTCGGCTTATCCTTGGCAATCTTTTCCACACAGCTTGCCGCCTCCTCTGCGCTGCTCACCGCATATGCTAGTGAATGCGCCATATGACCGCCTTCCACGGACACTGCCATATTCGATGCCAAAATCCTTGGTCCTACCTCTTTCTCTGCATCGATCTCATCTCTCAGTTTTGAATCGAAATTATCCACACCGCCCATTGTGCGGATTGTAGTAACGCCGCTGTATAGCTGTGTCTGCGCTGCATTACTGCAAATTTTCATTCCCACTTTTCGCATAAGTCCGCAGCTTGTAATCAGCTTAACCAGCTTAACTGGGTCAGATTCTTTTTTCTTAGGTTTGCCTGTAGCTGGCAGGTGCAGGTGAAGATTAACCAGACCTGGCATGATATACTTTCCATTGAGGTCTATAATTTCGTAACCAGCCAGAATGTTCTGCCCACGATGCTTAATCTGTTCTTCCGTCAAAATCTCAGTAATCTTTTCGCCTTCTGTGAGTATCACCATTCCTTTTTTCGGTTCCATGTTCTCAGATCCGTCTAAGATAACCCCCTTGGTATACGCATATTTCTTGTTCTTGTTCATCTTCCAGCCCCCTTCTTGTGTACCTGAAAATTTCCCATCATTATATTATAACCAAAAACTTCAATTCAGGCAATAGAAAAAGGGCATAGAAAAAGGGCTTGCCACTGATTTTTCCGTGTTCTCCGACCTTTCAGTGACCCTGCCCTTTTTTATAATAGTATTTTTACATAATCTTTTTTAAAAGAATTGGTGTAATGATGGTGGTCGTAATAACTACGATAACGAGTGGTGAGAATAGTGCTGAATCAAGCAGTCCCATCGCATACCCCTTCTGCGCAACGATAAGTGCTACTTCACCTCTGGCAACCATGCCGACACCGACCTGAATTGACTCTTTGTTTGTGAAACCGCAGAGCTTAGCGCCAAGTCCGCAACCGATGATTTTGCTGATAATCGCTACAACCAGCAAAATCATTGAGAAGATCAGCAGGCTCACCGTCAGTCCTTCAAGTTCTACCTTCAGGCCTACGCTTGCGAAGAAGATTGGTGAGAAGTACATGTATGATGGTACTCTCAGCTTGTCGGATACTTCGCTCTTAATCTTGCGCTGTGATAAGAACATACCTAACAGGAATGCGCCTGTGATGTCTGCCACACCGAAGAAGTGTTCTGATGCGAATGAAACCAGAAGGCAGGACGCTAACACGTATGTGGAAATCCTCTGCTTCTTGTAATGTCCGTCGATTCTGTCTTTGAAGAAGTTAATCAGTAAAGCCAGGACTACCATGCACACTGCGTAAGCAACGATTTTGATGAGAACTAAGCTGATTGAAACTGATGGATCTTTCAAGCTGCTTACTACTGTCAGCACCATGATCCCGATGATGTCGTCTAATACTGCTGCACCTAAGATTGCATTTCCGACCTTGCCTTCCAGCTTACCCATTTCGCGAAGTGCTTCTACTGTAATGCTTACTGATGTCGCTGTCAAAAGCACGCCTACAAAGACCGCTTTCAGCACTTCTGTGTAGCTTGTTGTATCCACGTCAAAATACAACATATATGCAGCTGTGCCGCCGATAAGTGGTACTATTACGCCGATGCATGCTGTAACTATGCACGCCTTGGCATTGCTTTTAATTTCGTTAATATCTGTATCCATGCCTGCCATGAACATGAGGATGATTACCCCAATTTCTGCAGAGCATGCGATGAAGTTTGTTTCTGTAATCAGAGCAAGGCAGGAAGGTCCTACAATAACACCCGCAAACAAAGCACCCACCACCTGCGTTAAGTTAAATCGATGCGTAATATCGCCAAGCATCTTTGTCGTCGCTATGATAATTGCAACGCTGACAAGAAAATTGTAATTTTCCATGATCAAAATCACTCCTTTATTCTAAATTTCCATCTCACAAGTCATAAGTTTATACAGTTTATGAGGTTTATGCAAGGAGTTTTTACAGATTTCACCAATTCTTAGCGGTAC
>CAZLJV010000140.1:0-4121 GCA_964559965.1 uncultured Oscillospiraceae bacterium
CTTCTTGCACCTGGTCTTGCTGCACTCAGTGCGTCTGCAGCTGCAATGAGAACTGCTTCCATGCTCTTAGCTTCGTAATCGCCATGGTGCGCAGCCATGCCATTGATTACTGCTTCAGATTCCTTGTATCTTCTCAGCACATCAATACCGATATCTACGTGAGTACCTTCCACTTCGTGGTCAAGTGCCTTACCGATATCGTGGAGCAGACCTGCTCTCTTAGCCAGCTTAACATCCATACCCAGCTCGCCAGCCATCAGACCAGCTAAATGAGCAACTTCTACGGAGTGCTTCAGCACATTCTGACCATAGGAAGTTCTGAAACGAAGTCTACCCAGCAGCTTAACTAATTCAGGGTGCAGGTTGTGAATACCAACTTCGAATGTTGCCTGTTCACCTTCTTCTTTAATGATAGCATTGACTTCTTTTTCAGCCTTTTCTACCATTTCTTCGATTCTTGCAGGGTGAATTCTGCCGTCCACAATCAGCTTTTCGAGGGCAATTCTAGCAACCTCTCTTCTAACTGGGTCGAAGCCGGATAAAATAACTGCTTCCGGAGTATCATCGATAATGAGATCCACACCTGTCAAAGTCTCAATTGTACGGATGTTTCTACCTTCACGACCGATAATTCTACCCTTCATTTCATCATTAGGAAGGTTAACAACGGATACCGTGGATTCAGCCACATGATCTGCTGCACATCTCTGAATTGCTCCAGTGATAATGTGCTTAGCTCTCTTATCAGCTTCTTCCTTAGCCTTGCTTTCGATATCCTTGATCATCAGTGATGCATCGTGACGAATTTCCTTTTCCATGTTGGACAACAAAATCGCCTTCGCTTCATCTGCAGTATAACCGGAGATTCTTTCTAATTCTTCAGTCTGCTTGTTGATGAATTCATCAATCTCCTTTTCCTTATTGATCAGTGTCTGCTCTTTTCTTGTAATGCTTTCTTCTTTCTTTTCAATGTTGGAAATCTTACGATCCAAAGCCTCTTCCTTCTGGATGAGTCTTCTTTCACTGCGCTGTACTTCAGCACGGCGTTCTCTTGCATCCTTTTCTGCATCAGATCTCAGTCTGTGAGCCTCTTCCTTAGCTTCGAGAATAGCCTCTTTCTTCATGGTTTCGGATTTGTTTTCTGCATCCAGAATCAGATTCTTAGCCTTCTGTTCTGCACTTCCAATCGCTTTTTCGCCAACGTTTTTACGATATATGTATCCGATTAAAACACCGATTAACAGTGCGACAACTGCAATAACGATTTTTAAAATCATTGCAACACCTCCTCCTTTTAGTTTTTCCTAGTTTTCTTTTTTTCATTTTTTCTTGCTACGTAATTTCTGTCAAAATTTTTTTATCTGATTATAATTTGCATTACATAATTAAATCTTGATATAATCACATGATATATATTATAATGTTTTAGTAAACAAAATGTCAAGTTGAAGAAGGATAAGAAATGAACAAAATTTTTACTACTTTAAAAAGTTGCGACAAAATCATACTGCTTCTGGTGTTTATACTGGGATTTATCAGCCTTCTCATGTTGGAAAGCACAATTTATGACGGAGGTCTTGTTCTGAATTTCGATGACGGCCGTGCTGTAATCATACAGGCCATCGCTTATGCACTGGGATTTTTCTGTATTCTCATGGTATTCGCAGTAGACTATAACTTTTTCTACGGCTTAGAAAAGTTGCTTTACGCGCTGTCCATCGTGTGCCTGCTAACAGTATATGTACCAGGTTTAGGTATTTCTCAGTACGGTGCCCGCTCTTGGATTAACCTTGGAATTACTACACTTCAGCCATCTGAATTCGTAAAAATATCTTTTGTATTGATTATGGCAGGATATCTTTCCGAACACAGATCTGAACTTCACGATTTCAAAGGCGTATTCAAAGCAGTTCTCTATGCAGCCCCAATAATCGCAATTGTCTTAAAGGAAGACTTGGGAAGTGCTCTCGTATTCGGTGTAATGTGGATTTTTATGATATTCTTCGCAGGCATCGACTACAAAGTATTTTTCCAGTGCGCTGGCCTCACAGTCGCTATGATTCCTATCGTATATCGCTTCTTAGGGGATTATCAGAAGGACAGAATTGAAGCCTTCCTTCACCCGGATAATTTAACACTGCCTGGCAACTATCAGGTATGGCAGTCAAAAATCGCCATCGGCTCTGGAGGCTTTTCGGGTACCGGCCTGTTCAAAGGTTCTCAAAAGGAACTGGATTTCATTCCAGTTCAGCAGTCTGACTTTATCTTCTCCGTAATAGGCGAAGAATTGGGATTTTTAGGCGGATTCCTAGTAATCCTGCTCTACGGACTTTTGTCTTGGCGTTTCACCAGAATCATTCGAGATTGTGAAGACTTATACGGAGCCTTAATCGTTGTCGGCTTCGTAGGTATGTTCCTCTTCCAGATTTTCGAAAACATCGCTATGACCATGGGGCTCATGCCAGTTACCGGCATCACTCTCCCACTGCTTTCTGGCGGCGGTACTTCCGTAATCGCAACCCTGATAGCAGTCGGCCTGATCCTCAACGTCGGCGTAAACAACAAGGCTATGAAGTTCTAAAGCATATTTTCCACCTATTACGCTCAAGAAATGTGAAAAGGGATGTAATTTTTCAGTAAAGTACTTAAAGTACTACCTATGAATTAGACACGCGATTTTTATATTTTCGAGATTCAGGCATATGTCAGTCCATGTCTAGACGAGGGAATTGCTGGGATAATGCTCCGCAGGAATATATCCAGTTTCTATGCCATAAAAAGGAGACCCACCAAAAAAGTGGGTCTCCGTGTCCACTACATAGGTACAGATTTACATCTACCAACTACCTACCAGCAAACCAAACACGCCTCATATCCCCTGCTCAATGCACTGCTCAAATCCGATGCAATGCAGCTGTAACGCAGATATCTGCATCCGTATCTGTGGTACTTCGCTCCAGTCCGCGTCAAATACACCGTTTCACTCACGCCGTACCCCGACGAAGAGGATTTTGATGCGTTTGATTTCTTAACGACTTTCTTCACCTTGGCGGAGCGCCACGTACTTAGTTTGCTGTCCTCGTAATCGCCATAGGAAAAAGCCTTCACTTTATAGTAATATTTTTTTCCTTTTTCTATGTCGTAGTCACGGTACCAACTCTCGTCAGAGGTGTCTATCTGCTTGTATCGACCGTCCTTCGAAGTCGCGCGATACACCTCATAGCCGTCAGAATGCTGAACATAAGTCCAATCGATTTTGATGCTGTTTTTGCCCGCATCGATTTCCTCGATGACAGGCCGTTCCAATCTCGCCCCTGCAAAACCTGGTATCACCGCACTCGCCATCAATGCCAGCGTTACGACCAGCGTAGTAAACTTCCTTTTCATGCCTGTATTCATATCAAAACTCCTCGGAATATTGGATTTTGCTGAGATCAAACCCAGCCTGAAGCTCCTTCACATACTCGAATGGGGTTGCTATGAGCTCCAAATTGAACCGGTCGCGAATAGTATTCAGCACCACCTGCTGCTCCTCTGTCGCCGGATTTTCCCGCAAAAACGTCTGGAACTGAGCCTCATCCCACGCATAGCACTGGTCCAGCGCTGCCATATCCACGCCAGACACGAGCAGCCGAAGCAGGTCGCAGAAACTGCGGGCTATTGGGTGTACGCACTCCCCAAAATCCATCGGATTCACAGCAAAAATCATCTCGCCGAACTCTGGGATTTTGCAATAGTGTATTCCGTCAACCCCGGCCCAACCGATGATTTGGGCGTCTTTTGGAGTACAATAGTATGTGATCTCGTCTGCGGCTTGGCGCATGTCCAAGCCGAGCGGGCTAAGGTCGATGTTTTCAATCTTAATCGTCTCTTCAAACTGTGACACTGGAATTTCCTCCCCATGGCATTTTTCTTAATTATAGCACAAAAAAATAAAAAAGAACAGACAAAACACTTTCGCATCCTGCCTGTTCATGATTTTTGGATTACTCTTCCTATTCTATTTTTTACCTTCATTGTTATTACGATTATTGCTGTGTTATTTACTACATTTTTTACTTCGACGATTTTCTAAATGCCAAGTTCAGAAAAAATACATTCCCTAAAAGTTTTACTTATAA
>CAZLJV010000141.1:0-4040 GCA_964559965.1 uncultured Oscillospiraceae bacterium
ACATTACGCCGTCTCTTGCGCAAGATCTCTTGAATCTCTTCAGAGCGCTTTCTAAGCTTTCATTTTCTCTTACGATAACCTGTGCCATATTCCATTCACCTCCTGCCTAACATGAAATATCTCGGTAAGAACAACTTCTTACAGGCACACCTAGTACCCACGTAAGCCTATAACAGAAAACATTATACTATTTTTGAATGGAGAACGCAAGCAGTTTTTTTCTTTTTTTCGTTAAAAATCAGTTGTAATTTATAGTGATAGATAGTGCTTGATAGAGTTTTCACCTACTTTTGAAGTAGGTATTCCACTTGAATCGGAATTTTTCTGCTTCTGAGTGGATGCAATTAGGTAAAACAAGCCTCGATATCTTCTACAAAGAGCGGCATTACTGCAATAAAAGAAGCTTTCCGCCCCAGTAATACCCAGAGTCGGAAAGCTTTCCTAAATATTTTATCTATATATCACATCATATCACGTCTATTTAATCATTTCAGGACTGTACTTAGCGATGAAAAGCTGTAAGCTTTCCTTCAGCACATCAAGCTGTCCTCTAAGATAGAATTCATCTTCGAAAAGTGCATAGTGCACACATGCTCTTATTAAAATACAAATCATAGAAGTCAGCTTCTGATATGGAATTCCCAGCCTGCTTTCCAGCAGTTTAGCATACTCTGTATAACGCTGATCCACACCAGCAAAGAATTTCTGTCCATACTCTCTATACTTCGGATGTGTGTAAACCTGATACATCAGGCGATATTTTTTTCCATGCTTTTCAGCTGTCCAATAAGGAATCTCTTCTATAAATCTCCATAAGTCTTCCACATCAGTTGGAGCCTTAGACATAAAATCATCTTCAACCTTACTCATACAGTATTCTGTAGATTCAATAATTATCTGATCCATATTTTCAAAATATGTGTAGAGCATATTTGTAGTACATTCGCTGTGCTGCGCCAACTTTCTAATTCCAGTTCCCTGCAGTCCATACTCTGCAAAACAATCAAAACATGACACCATAAGCGCTTCTTTTTTTGCATTCCACTTTTCTTCTGAATAGATTGCCATTTTATCCACTCCAATCCCAATATTTTCTATCACTTGTCATCTTACAGAATAACACAATCTTGATATAAAATCAATGATAAACCCCAGTTGATGTTTAATAAAAAATAATCCGAACCAACCTCCATCAAGGAAAATCTAGTTCGGATTAAATCATTATGGTGCGGCCAACGGGACTCGAACCCGTACGCCCTGCGGACACAAGCACCTCAAGCTTGCCTGTCTGCCAGTTCCAGCACAGCCGCACACTATTCAGTTATCAACGCCAATTCGAACGTCAACATGATTATTTTACTGCTAAACGGCGTTTTTGTCAATCCCCTATTTTCTAAAAATGTTGCGATCCGAATTGCAATTCAAATTGCGACCCGCCTACAAAGAGCCACGAAAAAACCCGAAGCGCTGCCGCGCCCCGGGATTTTAGATCAACTCAAGCTCAGAATTAAGCTTCTTCAGCCATAATCTTGTCGAATTCAGCAACAACCTTTTCGAACTCTTCATCGTCTTCGATGTCAACCAGTTCAAATTCGTCATCGCCAACTTCCTTGTAGCCATAGATGTAAACATCATCAGTACCATCGTCTGGAATCAGAGCGATGTATTCCTTACCTTCGTAATCGAATACGCCCATGATTTCACATTCTACTTCTACGCCGTCATCGAATTCCAGAGTGATCACTTCTGTTTCTTCAACTTCCAGGTTTCTTTCGTCAGCCATTTTCGTCCTCCATTTATTCTTTACAAAAAATTTAATTCTTTTGTATTTTTCAGCGTCTAACGCCATCTCCACTATACCACAAGTATGCCCGACATTTCAACTAAAATATTCTAAAATTGCATATGCATTTTGTTCAGTAATGCCCTGCACCTCCATTAGCTTCTCCACAGAAGCCTTTTTTATGTCCTCAACCGAGTCAAAATGCGATAAAAGCGCATTCCTCTTCACCGGCCCGATTCCCTTAATATTATCAAGCACCGAAGTTATGCTGTTTCGATTATGCAAATTCCGATGATACTCAATCGCAAACCTGTGAACCTCTTCCTGAATAGTACCGCAGTACTTAAACAGCAGCGGCCTGTTTACCAGCAAAATCTCATCACCCCGACCGTTCACCAATGCCCGGGTTCTGTGGCTGTCATCCTTTGCCATACCAAGCACAGGAACTGAGATTCCAAGCTCATCAAGCACATTTTCTGCTACAGTAACCTGCCCCTGACCACCGTCCATGAGAATAACATCCGGCAAAGTCTTAAATCCCGGATCGCCAGCTAAATATCTGCGCATTCTTCTCATGAGCATTTCCCTGAGAGAGCCGTAATCATCAGGACCTGTAACAGTCTTAATCTTAAACCGTCTGTAATCCTTGCGCACAGGCTTGAGATTTTGGAATACCACCATTGCACCTACTGTATCCACACCGTTGGTATTGGAAATATCATAGGACTCGATTCTGTATGATTCTTTGCGGATTCCCAGCACATCTGCAAGTTCATCTAAAAGCGCTCTATTTCTCTCCTCGCCTGCCTTCAGCTTATCTTCCAGATTCTTCGTCATCTCCCCTGCATCACGCAGTGCTAAATCCAGCAAAGCCTTCTTGTCCCCACGTTGCGGAGTAAAGATTCGAACCTTGCGCCCTTCCTCCTGAGCCTCCAAAAATGATTCTATCAATTCACCCTCAGAAAGAGGTTTTGGCACTAAGATTTCAGGTGGCAGGGAAGCCCACTGACTGTAATACTGTTTGATAAATTCACCTATCAAGCTGTCATAATCATCATCAGCTGCCGCCTGCATTGCGAAAGTTTCACGTCCAGACAGCTTGCCATCACGCACCGTAAACAGGACTACAGACTGAGTATTTCCTGCACCCACTGGCAGAACGATGTCCAGATCCTTGCCGGAAACCAGGCTGACACGCTGCACCGAGCCGATGGATTTTGCCGCGTTGATATAGTCACGGTAAACCGCAGCCTCTTCAAACTGCAAACTGTCCGAATACCGCATCATTTTTTCCGTAAGATGGTCGATGAGTCGTTTCTGCTTGCCGCCGAGAAAATCCATGGCCGCATCGATCGAGTCCATGTAAGCCTTGCGATCCACCTGCCCCGTGCAAATTCCACGGCACTGACCTATATGATAATTCAGACAAGGTCTGCTACCCTCTGGAAAACTCCGCGCGGAACAGCGCTTGAGCGTATAAACCTGATTCAGCAGCTCGATTATCTGATTCACCGCACCCGCATCGCTGTATGGTCCGAAATATTTGTCACCATCTCTTGCAATCAGACGAGTTTTCACGATGCGAGGAAATTCCTCAGATAAAGTAACTTTTATATATGGATATGTCTTATCATCTCGCAAAAGCACATTGTACTTAGGAGCATATTTTTTTATGAGATTGCACTCTAAGATCAGCGCCTCCATCTCAGTTTGGCAGGTGATATACTCGAACTCTGCGATGTGAGATACCATGGCACGCACCTTTGGGCTGTGCGACGCACTGTTTTGGAAGTATTGACGCACACGATTTCTAAGCGAAATCGCCTTTCCTACATAGATTACCTGCCCAAGTCCGTCCTTATGCAGATAAACTCCCGGGCTGTCCGGGAGTTTTTTTAGATTCTCTTTAATATCAAACATTTAATATGGCCAGCCTCTCTGCTTCATGCTCTGCTCACGCTCAAGCTCTTTGCGTGCCTGCTCCAAAATCCGCTGCTGGCGGCGACGCTTTCTTCGTCTCGCATTTCTGATGCGCAGTGAAAAAATAGTCAATATTAACAGAAGAATTACGCCTGCAGCGATGCAAATCACGATTGTCTGGAAGTTAGTAATACCGAATCTGGACAAGTACCAACCCTCTCCTATGGACTCAGTCGCCTTCAAATTCACCTCACAGATTTTTTCGTCCGATAAGTAAACTTCGACCTTACCGATAACTTCACCCTTCTTAATCGGCGCTTTCAAATCCTCATTATAC
>CAZLJV010000142.1:0-4035 GCA_964559965.1 uncultured Oscillospiraceae bacterium
CTTACAGGCGAATCCGTGCCGCAGGCTGTTAGGGAAGGCAGTCAGGTACTCAGCGGCTGCATAAATCAGAGCGGCCTTTTGAAGATTCGTGTTACAAAGCATTTTGGAGAATCTACTGTAAGCAAAATTTTAGATTTAGTTGAAAATGCTACGATGAAGAAGGCTCGGACTGAGAATTTCATCACTCGCTTCGCAGCAGTTTACACGCCTATAGTAGTTATAGCGGCGCTGGTTTTGGCGATTTTGCCGCCGCTTGTTGTTCCAGGTGCAGTCTTCTCTGACTGGTTGTATCGTGCATTGAACTTCCTGGTTGTGTCTTGTCCTTGTGCGCTGGTTATATCTGTGCCATTGAGCTTTTTTGGGGGAATAGGCGGTGCTTCGAAGAAGGGAATTCTGGTTAAAGGAAGTTCATATCTGGAACTGATGGCGAATGCTGAGATTGCGGTGATGGATAAGACTGGTACTCTGACAAAAGGGGTATTCGAAGTTGAAAAGGTGGAAGTTGCAGGTGCTGCTGCAGTTGCTGCGCATAAGGCAGCTGATGCGAGTGTTGCTGTGAGTGTTGATGCGAGTGTGAACGGAGTCTGGTCGGACGAGGATTGGCTCCTTGACCTTGCTGCTGTAGCTGAGGTTCATTCCAGCCATCCGATTGCGGTTTCTTTGAAAAAAGCTGCGGAGAAAAAGGGCATGGATATAAACGCATCGCGTATAAGCGATGTTGAGGAACGCTCGGGTCGTGGCGTCGTGGCTTTAGTTGACGGAAAGTGGAGTGTAGCTGCGGGAAACAGTAAGCTGATGAAGGAAGTCCTGGGCGAAGGAGATTTTGCGGGGGCAGGTAAGGCGAGTGCCGCAGGTGCAGCGACGGCTGACGATGCGAAATTTGACGATGCGGGAACCGTGGTCTATGTGGCAGTCGATGGCATTTACGCTGGCAAAATCCGCATAGCCGACCAGATTAAACCAGATGCGGCAGATGCAGTTGCTTCGCTCAAGTCAAAGGGCGTGAAAACTGTAATGCTTACTGGTGACAGCAAGGCGGCTGGTGAGGCTGTGGCAGGGCAGCTTGGCATCGATGAGGTACACACGCAGCTTCTTCCTGGCGATAAGGTTGACAAAGTAGAGGATCTGTTGGGAAAATTGGAAGCTGGAGGAAAGCGCAGAGGACGGCTCATATTCGTGGGCGATGGCATAAACGATGCGCCGGTGCTTGCTCGTGCTGATGTGGGCGTGGCTATGGGCGGTTTAGGTTCTGATGCGGCTATCGAGGCGGCTGACATAGTTATCATGAATGACGAACCTTCCAAGCTGGCATATATAATCGAAATTGCGAAAAAGACCATGAGAATTGTGCATCAAAACATCGTTTTCGCTTTGGGCGTGAAACTTCTGGTGCTTGGTCTTAGTGCCTTTGGATATGCGAACATGTGGCTGGCAGTTTTTGCTGATGTGGGCGTGTCTATGCTGGCGATTTTGAATTCGTTCCGCGCGATGCGAGTGAAAGAGTAGTATTTCAGCGAATGTGAGATTTGATGGGAAAAATAATGCAAAATCCAGAAATATATGATAGAATGGTATGATGAAAACTTTTTAGAACGGAGCATATCATGACAGTCATAATTGAAAAAATCGTTTCCATATTTCTCATAACAGCGGTCGGTGTTGTAGTGGGCGTGTCTATGCTGGCGATTTTGAATTCGTTCCGCGCGATGCGAGTGAAAGAGTAGTATTTCAGCGAATGTGAGATTTGATGGGAAAAATAATGCAAAATCCAGAAATATATGATAGAATGGTATGATGAAAACTTTTTAGAACGGAGCATATCATGACAGTCATAATTGAAAAAATCGTTTCCATATTTCTCATAACAGCGGTCGGTGTTGTAGCCAACAAACGGGGGATTCTGCCTGACCAATCGAATAAGTATCTGGTAGACTTGCTGATGATAATCACTACGCCTTGCATGGTTTTAGCGTCGATCACATCTACGGAGCTGACTGATGACACGGCAATCCTGACTTTGCAGATGATATTGTGCGCAGTGATTTGGTTTGTGGTCAGCTGTGGGTTGTCCTGGTTTGTCTGCATGAAGGTTATGAAAATGAAAAGCCACCCAGATGTGGGTGTTTACATGGCCAGCATGACTACTATTAATAACGGTTTTATGGGATTCCCTATAACTATGGCTTTGTTTGGAGACGATGTGCTGTTTTTCATGGTGCTGTTTCAGATGATTTTGACCATTTACCTGTATTCTGCATGCATGATTCAGGTGAATTATGGAAGCAAAAGTTCGATTGATATTCGCACAGTGGGAAAGCGTCTTGCAAATCCATGCACTTTCTCTGCTGTTTTAGGGATTATAATGCTGCTGACTGGGCTGCATCTGCCTAACATGATTTTTGAGACGGTGGATACTATCGGCAGTGCGACAGTTCCAATTTCCATGCTGGTGGTTGGCATTCAGCTTGGTTCCAGCCGTGTTTCTGAAGTAATCGGCGATCGTCGCTTAGTTATCATCTCGATTCTGAAGATGATTTTTTGGCCGATTCTTACTTTCCTGGCTGTGAACTGGTTGCCGCTTCCTGTTAATATGAAAATCGCTCTTATTTTCGGTGCGGCTTTCCCTACTGCTGTGGCGGTTGTGGCAATTACGGGTATGGAAAAACGAAATTCTGTTTTAGCTGCAGAGATGGTAGCATTTACTACGCTGCTTTCGGTAATAACGCTGCCAATCTCTGCTATACTTCTTATGACTTATTATGGATTGGTTTAGCGCAGGGGCAGGATTGCATGCCGGCTTCTGCCGCCAACTGCGGCAGGATTGCATGCCGGCTTCTGCCGCCAACCGCGGCAGGGCTACGTTGTACTAGTCGACGGCAACCCTGCGCTAGTCGACGGCAACCCTGCACTAGTCGACGGCAACCCTGCGCTAGCCGACGGCATCCCTGCGCCGAGCTGCGGTTTAGCGTTTCGGCCAATCACGCACAACTACTGCTCCAGCTCGTTCCATGTCATCCATGTTCACGCGCTGGATTTCTTCTGTGTTAGATGAGCAGCACTGCTCTAATATAACGGTGTTGTAATCAAGAGAGATTCCATCGTAGCAAGTGGTGCGCACGCAGTTTGGCGTAGTAGTTCCTGTGAGAATAATTGTATCTATCTTCTTTCTTCTCAAAACTAAATCCAATTCGGTCTGGAAAAATCCACTCCAGCGTGGCTTGATGATTACATAATCTTCGGGCTTTCTAATCAGTCCGTCAGGTTCTTCTATGCTGTTGATTCCAGTGGAATCAGGTCCAAGTGGTCTGCCCGCAGCGTCCCACACTTTGAATCTTGTAAATTCCACATCACTTCCGTCCTGTCTGTATATGCGCTTTACCCAAAACACAGGTATTCCTGCCGCACGAGCCTCTTCGCAAGCCTGATTGCAAGCTGGCACAGTAGCCTTTGCCATTGCGATGCAGTGTCCTGCACCTGGTTCCACGAAAGCTTTTTCCATATCGATTACAATTAGCGCTGTGCGCGCTGGATCTAAATCATATCCTGCTCTTTTGATTGCCTCTAACATATTAATTTTCCTTTCGAATAGTAGTCTTTATATAATTCTCCTTCTATTCTATCACTCTTTCACTTACAATGCACGGGAAGAATTCAAAATCTCCAGCATGGACACATTAATTTACTAATTTCACCCCTGCTTTACTCATCGAATCTTGCATTCACTGAAATACGACATTTTCTCAGACAAAAACTCCACTTAAATCGGCATTTTTTTGATTTTAAGTGGATGCAATTTTGCAACATGCTGAGTTTACTGCTTTCTTGGCGAAAACTTCGACATGGTTCGACAAAATTCGACACCAGTTTCGAACATTAAATCCATTTATTCACAGTCCGCGCATTGGAACATCGCTTCTCTGCGCTCAAAACTCCACTTAAATTTCAGAAAATCGCATTTTGAGTGGAATACCTACTGAATTGGTAGGTGAATGACGGGCAAATATCATATATCGAGCCTGTATGAAGCAGTTAATG
>CAZLJV010000143.1:0-3910 GCA_964559965.1 uncultured Oscillospiraceae bacterium
TAGTAAAGGAGGCTGGAATTAAATAATGGATAAGAAATTTTATAATAACTTAGTTGTATCCTCCGCTCCACATATCGTTTCCAACATGGACACTACTAAAATCATGAGCATGGTAATCCTGGCTATGGTTCCGTCCCTGCTGGTGAGCGTATATGTATTCGGACCGAGAGTACTGATTCTGACTGCAGTATGTATCATCGCTTCCATGTTCTTTGAATGGGGCTGGAACAAGCTGATGAAGAAGCCTCAGACAGTAGGCGACCTGTCCTCTGCCGTTACCGGTATGCTGATCGCATTTAACGTTCCGTCTGGACTTCCTTACTGGATTGCAATTCTGGGCTGTTTCGTAGCTATCATCATCGTTAAGCAGCTGTTTGGCGGTGTTGGTAAGAACGTAGTAAACCCTGCAATCACTGCTAGAATCATTCTGTTCATTTCTTTCGCTACAGAAATGACTACATGGCCTGTACCTAACCCTCTGAAGGCAGATGCAGCAACTGGTGCAACTCCTCTGGGCGTACTGGCTGAAGGCGGTCAGCTGCCTGACAATATGATGATGTTCCTGGGTATGATCGGTGGTTCCATGGGCGAAGTCAGCTCCATCGCACTGCTGATTGGCGGTCTGTTCCTGATTTGGAAGAAGATCATCAGCCCAATCATCCCTGCATGCTTCGTTGGTACTGTTTTCGTATTTGCAGCTATTTACTATGCAGCAACAGGAAACGGTGATGTACTGCAGATGGCTATCTTCCACGTGCTGGCTGGTGGTGTTATGTTAGGTGCTTTCTTTATGGCTACCGACTATGTAACTTCCCCAATCCTGCCTATGGGTAAGGTAATCTTCGGTATCGGCTGCGGTATCATTACTATGGTTATCAGACTTTGGGGTCAGTATCCAGAAGGCGTATCCTTCTCCATCCTGATCATGAACTGTCTGACTCCGCTGATCGATGACTTCTGTCAGAAGAGAATGTATGGAGGTGCGAAGAAATAATGAAGAGCAATACGTTTAAGGAATATATTCAGCCAGTTGTAGTATTGGTAGCAATCTGTCTGGTTGTTACATTTGCTCTGGCATATGTAAATGGAATCACCTCTCCAATCATTGCTGAAAACGCAGCTAAGGCTGCTGACGCAACAAGAGCTGAACTGCTGCCTGCAGCAACTTCCTTCGAACTGTACGAAGGTGAACTGGCAGTTCGTACACCTGATAAGGTATATGTAACTGACTGCTATGTTGCTGAAGGTGCTGGCATCGTTGTTACAGTAAGAACTCAGTCCTTCGGCGGCGAACTGCTGCAGATGGTTGGTATCGATGCTAACGGTGCAATCACTGGCGTAAAGGTAACTTCTCACGCCGATACAAAGGGTCTGGGTACTAAGGCACATGATGCTAACTACCTGGGTGGTAACTACAATGGAGCATCTGAATTAGCTGGAGCTGACAACATTAAGGGCGACGCTGCAGTTACTTACATCAGTGGTGCGACCATTTCTTCCAACGCAGTTTACCAGGGCGTATGCTGTGCACTGGATCAGTTTGAACTTGTAGGAGGTGCTAACTAATGAAAGAAAAAGCAAGTAAATTAGCAATTCTTACTAAGGGTCTCATTAAGGAAAATCCTAACCTGGTATTACTGCTGGGTACTTGTCCTACACTGGCAACAACCAGCTCCGCATTTAACGGTATGGGTATGGGTATTGCAGCTACTGCAGTACTGATCTGCGCTAATATCGTTATCTCCCTGCTGGCGAAGCTGATTCCTGATAAAGTAAGAATCCCTTGCTATATCGTAGTTATCGCAGGCTTCGTAACTCTGGTACAGTTCATCGTACAGGCGTTTGCAGAACCTCTGTACAACTCTCTGGGCGTATTCCTGCCTCTGATTGTAGTAAACTGTATCATCTTAGGCCGTGCGGAAATGTTCGCAAACAAGAATAACGCAATTGACTCTGCATTAGACGGTGTTGGTATGGGTCTGGGCTTCACTCTGTCCCTGACTATGATCGGTGCTGTTAGAGAAATCCTGGGTAACGGTACAATTTTCTCCGGCTTCTTCCTGGGCGACTCCGACATGTTCACTATCAACCTGCCTTTCCTGGTAGATCATCCAATGCTGATCGTTGCACTGGCTCCTGGTGGCTTCTTCATCTACGCTTGTGCTATCGCAGTTGTAAATAAGATCCTGACTAGCAAGGGTAAGACCCCTCGTGATTTCAGCTGTCAGGGTTGTGCTCTGGCTTCCATGTGTCAGCAGGAAAAGTGCATTGCTGAACTGGATAAGTTAGAAGCAGAAATCAAGAAAGGAGTTGAAGCATAATGGCAAGCTATTTTAGTATCTTATTAGGTATGATTTTAGTAAATAACTATGTACTGGCTCAATTCCTGGGTATTTGTCCATTCCTGGGCGTATCCAAGAAACTGGATTCCGCTATCGGTATGGGTGTAGCTGTAATCTTCGTAATGGTTCTGGCTACAGCAGCTACATGGCCGCTGCAGCAGGTTCTGAACTATTTCGAAATCGGTTATTTACAGACTATCGTATTTATCCTGATCATCGCAGCACTGGTACAGTTCGTAGAAATGGCTCTGAAGAAGTTCATCCCTTCCCTGCATAAGGCTCTGGGTGTATACCTTCCTCTGATCACAACAAACTGTGCAGTACTGGGTGTATGTATCAACAACATCGACTTAGGATATAATTTCCTGGAATCTCTGGTTAACTCCTTCGGTGCTGGCGTAGGTTTCCTGCTGGCTATGATCCTGTTCTCCGGCATGAGAAGAAAGATTGAAGGAAACACAGCTATTCCTGCTGCGTTCCAGGGTGTTCCTATCACCATGACAACTGCCGCATTCTTATCCCTGGCATTCATGGGATTCGGCGGCTTAGTAGGATAAGGAGGCAATAGAATATGGGAACAATTATTACACCAGTATTACTGGTTGTCGCATTAGGTTTCGTATTTGCTGTTATCCTGACCATCGCATCTAAGATTTTCTACGTTCCTGTAGATGAAACTGTAGTAAACCTGAGAGCTGAGCTTCCAGGTGCAAACTGCGGTGCATGCGGATTTGCAGGTTGTGATGACTATGCAAATGCACTGGCAGCAGATCCATCCATCGGCACAGCAAAGTGTCCAGTAGGTGGCGCAGACGTAGCAGCAAAGCTGGCAGAAATCCTGGGTGTTGAAGCTGGTTCTGCAGAACCTCAGGTTGCGGTTGTTATGTGTAACGGTAATAACGATGCAGCTAAGACACTGATGGAATATCAGGGTCTGAAGACTTGTAAGGCTGCAAAGCAGTTATATGGCGGTCTGTCCGCATGCCCTTACGGTTGTATGGGTCTGGGCGACTGTGCAGCAGAATGTCCTTACGGAGCTATTCAGATCTGTAATGGCGTAGCAGTTGTAAACAGAGACATCTGCGTAGGCTGCGGTATCTGTGCAAACACTTGTCCAAACAAGGTAATTCGCATTGCACCAGCTAAGAACAAGGTAGTGGTACAGTGTAACTCCAAGGATAAGGGCGCAGTTGCAAGAAAGAATTGTACAAATGCATGTATCGGCTGCATGAAGTGTACAAAGGTCTGCAAGTTCGAAGCAATCACTGTAGAAAACAATCTGGCATCCATCGATCCAGAAAAGTGTAAGAACTGCGGATTATGTGCGAAGGAATGTCCAACTGGCGCAATCCTGAACATGAGAGCAAAGAGAAAGCCTGCAGCTCCTAAGGCAGAAGCTCCTAAGACAGAAGCAGCTGCACCAGCAGAAGAAGCTCCTAAGGCTTAATCGAGAATTTACTTTCTAAATCAAATATAATAGATAGCCCATATTCAGCATAAGTTTGAATGTGGGCTTTTTGTATGCCATAGTTGCGATATAAAAGTGTATAAGTGTATAAATGCATAGT
>CAZLJV010000144.1:0-3867 GCA_964559965.1 uncultured Oscillospiraceae bacterium
ATATATAAACTAAGGCGAAAAGCTGATTTGACTCAAGCCCCTCGCCTATCATTATAATAACACCTACAACTTTTCACCATCCACATACACAGCCTTAACCTGCTCAGGATTGATGATTTCATCTAAGAGGAAGAACTGTGTGCGGGTTCCGTTTGCTTCACGAACGGTATAGCTGTCAGCCACAATACGAACAATGCTGCTGTCGGCATCACCTGCTGTTTCGAGTTCAACGGTGATCTGATCCGGAACACCTGCATTATCATTCAGAGAACCGTTGCAGGATAAATCCAGCTTAATGCACAATGGCGAAATGCTGTATCCCTCTACATGATAATCAGTATTCGTCCAAGCATCAGTGCCTGTCAAATCAGCAGGGTGCATTTCCATTTTAGAAGGTGTGCCCATGGTCCAATGCGCTGTCAAATCATTAAGTGCAAGTGAAACCTTTTGACCTTCCAAGTCCGATATACCGCTAAAAATCAACATTCCAGTTATGCCATCTTCACATTCCTGAAGAATCTTCTGATCCACGCTGCAGAGAAAAACTGAATCGTCATCTGGTTCGTCCATATTGAATTCCATTTCCTGCGCCAAAATCTGTTCTTTCACATCATCAGGAAGCACGCTGCCATCTCCAGTCGCTACTTCGTAAACCAGATACATATTATCAGAATCAGATAGTGTCTGATGAACCGTAAGATTCAGATTGTCAGAAGAAGCTGTGGACTGGATGTTTTGCAGGGAGCCAGAAGCCTCAAAATCTGCCTCCATGGACGGAGTGAGTGAGAACTGCTCGCCGAGCCAGCTGCGGAGCTGTGGAGTCGCAGCGAAAGCTGAAACCGTGGCTAAGACCATAACTGCAGCAATCAGGCCAACTCTTCCTATTTTCTTCTTAATTGGTGTAAATTTCATGTTATCCCCCATTTCTGCACAATCTTGATGTGCGTCAAAATACTCCTGCACCTCTGTGCGTATGCGCTCCTTCTGAGCGTCAGAAGGGGATATAGCCAGAAAATATTCTTTTAAATCTTTTTCTTTCATATTTCATTTTCCTCCAGCAAAATTCGCATTCGCCGTCTTGCCGTCCGAAGCCTGCCTCGGATTGTGGCATGGTTTTTATGGAGCATCTCAGCAATTTCGGCTGAACTATAGCCTTCGAAGTAGAAGAGGTACAGAACCAGTCTAAGGTCAGCGGGAAGTTTCATCAGCGCCTCGTGAACTTCCTGAAAACGCTGGTCATCTGGACTTTGTCCGCACTGCCAGACGGTAGCTCCAGCATTAATGCCAGTCTCGGCTTCAGCCTCTATGGATTCACAGGCGTGCCGTTTGTGATACCGAAGTGCGTCTAAGCAGGCGTTTTTCGTGGTGACAATGAGCCAATGTTTCATATGTTCGCCTTCGTGGAAAGAGTTGCGCGCCAGCTCCTTCATCAGCTTTATAAACACGTCCTGCGAAATATCTTCTGCCGATGCAGGCTCTTTTAAGTAGAGAACAGCGATACGAAAGACCATATCTGCGTATTTCTCATATGCAGTTTCAAATTCCCATTGCAGGTTGCTCAAGTCACTTCACCTCCTTTTCATATGGTATACGTTTCGACATGGCAAAATGTTTTCGCTCTAAGAAATTTTTTTATTATACGAAAAAGAGGAGTCCCTAATCTTAGCCAGGACTCCTCAAAAGGTTGGGCGATTCTGTGAAATGACAGAACGACAAAAGAAACTAGTATGCCCGAGGTGAAAGCCGCTCTTTCATTCCACATGTTCTATTATACGGATTTTGATATAAAAATCAAGTTAAATTTGTGATGTTTCACTAAAAATACATAAAAATAAAAGAAAAATTGTGCAAAAAAACATTTATACCACTTGATGACTGTATTATGTACAAAGGTATTGATATTTTATTACAGCTTAGTTATACTTAGGGAGTATGGATAAGGGGGTGCCGAAATTGGACAATTTAACAATTTATGATAAACCGGTTCGTATGCAGACAATGCTTAGATTTACTTTTCCGACCATGATATTGACGGTCTTTTCATCGCTTTATACAGTGGTGGACGGGATAGTTATTTCTAATTATGTGGGCAGCTTGGGGCTGTCGGCGATTAATATAGTTTATCCGCTGCTTAGTGTGACCATGGCTGTGAGCATGATGCTGGCAACGGGAAGTAATGCTATAATTGCGAAGAAATTAGGTGAGGGAAAGAAGGAAGAGGCTAATAGATTTTTGACATTAGTTACGCTGGTGACTATAGTGGTTGTCGGGATACTCGTTTCCATGATGATGTTTTTCTCTGAAGAGCTTTATTATCTCCTTGGATCTGATGAAGAACTGCTGCCTTATTGCATTGAGTATGGTGCATTTGTTGTTCCGGGTTCGGCATTTTTAGCACTGCAGTATCTGTTTGAAACTTATCTTGTGACTGCTGACCGTCCTAAATTGGCTATGTGGCTGACTATGTGCGGTGGTGTAATAAATATTATTTTAGATATTGTGCTTGTTGGTCCTATGCAGATGGGCGTAGCAGGTGCGGCTATTGCATCAGTGCTTGGACAGGCTTTCGCAGGGATTGTGCCTATCTTCCTGTTCTTTAATAAAAAAATGCTGCTTCACTTCCAGAAACCTAAGTGGGAGGGCAGGAGCCTGCTTCATTCTCTGGGAAATGGTTCGTCTGAAATGGTAAGCAGCATGGCCAGCGCTGTAATAACCACAATTTACAACTTGCAGATGATGGCGATTGTCGGAGAAAAAGGTGTCGCTGCGATTAGTGCCATTCTTTACCTTGATTATATATTTGTAGCCATCACTTTAGGTTTCGCTTCGGGGATTGCACCGGTTGTAAGCTTTAACTACGGGGCGGCTAATCACGATAATCTTAAGAAGCTATTCCGAATTTGCATGAAGGTTACAGGTGCATTTGCGGCATTGATGTTTGTGCTTTCTGAGATTTTCAACAAATCTCTGGCGATGGTATTTGCTTCGGAAGATCCGATTCTGGCTGACTTAATGATAAGCGGCTTCAAAATCTATGCTATTAAGATTTTGTTTTCTGGATTTATTATTATGGGCTCCAGCTTCTTCACAGCTCTCAACAATGGGAAACTGTCAGCATTTATTTCGATGCTGCGCACATTTGTTTTAGAAATTTCTGCGTTGATTATATTGCCTAAGTTATTTGGGCTTACAGGCGTATGGATTGCGCTTCCAATTTCGGAATCATTAGGTGCAGCGGTGGCGCTGTTCCTGCTGTGGAAGTATAGAAAGGTATATAATTATTAGACTGGAAGTTATGATTGGAACGTGAAAAGGGGCTTGATGCCCCTTTTTATATTGCCTTATAATGCTTGGAAAGCATAGAATGCTTACTAGTGATGGCAGCCACAGCCACAGCCTTCACCGTGGTCATGATGGTCATGGTCATGATGATGGTCATGGTCGTGGTGGTGACCGCAGCCACAGCCTTCACTGTGATCATGATGGTGATGGTCACAGTTAGGTTCGTTGCTTGCATCCAAAGTTCCTGCCAGCAGTGCAGCTACTGCAGCATCAGCATCACCGGATACACCTGCATACACTTCGATGTCAGCATTGTCCAGAGCGATTCTTGCGCCCATTCCCATTCCACCGCAGATGAGGGCCTTAATGCCAGCTTCTGCCAAATAGCCAGCAAGTGCGCCGTGACCGAAGCCATCTGTGCCGATAACCTGGCTGGACTTAACCTGTCCGTCTTCTATTTCATACACCTTGAAGTGTTCTGTACGACCAAAGTGCTGAAAAATCTGTCCATTTTCATAAGTTACTGCAATTTTCATAATTATTTCCCTCCGCATATCTTTTCATTAGACTGGCATCGCCCACAGC
>CAZLJV010000145.1:0-3864 GCA_964559965.1 uncultured Oscillospiraceae bacterium
CCTTCTATCGTGTTTCTCCCATCCGGACTATACCGTCGGTTCAGGAATTTCACCTGATCAACGCAGCCCTATGTATTCGTGCTGCGGTCGCGGACTATACCGCCGGTGAGGAATTTCACCTCGCCCTGAAACAGATTTCTTTTATGGAAAATAGGCTTAAAAACCTATATCCACTCTGTATTATATTCCCCACAGGTCAATTTGTAAATAGCTTCTGCATAAATTTTTGTCATTTCACGGAGACGCTGAAGGGAAATTCGCTCATTTTTCTGATGCATCAGGTCTTCATCACCTGGGAATGCCGCACCGAAGGCTATAATATTTGGAGTAGCACGAGCGTAAGTGCCGCCGCCGATTACCATAGGCTGGCTGTCCTTATCTCCGGTCTGCTTGCGATAGATATCCATCAAAAGCTGAACTGTCGGATGCTCTGTATCTAAAAATACCGGTTCCTGATGTTTAAGCACAATTCTGCCCATGTTGTACTGGGTCAGCACCGGTTCCATAGCCTGGAATATGTCTTCCACATCGCAAGTTACCGGATAGCGAAGATTTACAGTGATTTTAGCTGCCTCTGGCTTAAAATCAATCATGCCTACATTGAAGACCATCTTGCCCGATTTTTCATCTTCAAAAGCGATATTCATTCCGCTTCCTTCCAGATCGAAACCTATATGTCTGTTGTAGAAAGCGATGAAATCATTGTGTTCTTCATTTACAAAGTTGAGCATACCTAAAAATGCCATCATTATGGAAATTGCGTTGAGTCCACGCTCTGGACTTGCCCCATGTGCGGAAATTCCAGTTGATACAAGTTCAAGGGATTTACCCACGCCCTTACAGCTCATCTTGTATCCGGTAGCTTCTTTGAATTCAGCAACCTGTTTCTTAATCTTGTCATAAGCACCTGTCACCGAGCTTCTCACAACCACTCTGCACTTGTCAGCAACGCTGTTAGGCGCAGTGCCGCCAACCATGGATCTCAGCTCTAAGCCCTTAGAAGATGTCTGGCTTCGTCCGAATTTCTTCGCCAGTTCTAAAACAACGATACCCTTTTCACCATTTATTATTGGGAAATCAGCGTCCGGAGTGAATCCGAAGTCAGGACGAGCTTCTTTGGTGAAGTAATAGTCCATACCCTTCCAGCCTGTTTCCTCATCCAAGCCTAAGATTAAGCGAATAGTGTGTACAGGTTTATATCCGGCATCTTTCAGCGACTTCATGCAGTAGAGGCATGAAACTACAGGTCCCTTATCGTCAGTAGTTCCTCGTCCCCAGATTTCTCCATCGTGAATTTCTCCGCCATACGGCTCAAAATCCCAGCCGCTGCCCGCTGGCACCACGTCCAGATGTCCTAATATGCCCATAATTTTAGGCTGTTCATATCTGGTGATATTTCCCTCTTCATCACGAATCGGCATACCAGTTCCAATCCAATCTATATGACCGCCATAATTATCCACATTTTTTATGCTGAATCCCATATCTTCGCCCAGCTTCAAAGTCTTCTTCAAGCACTCTTGAACACCTTCACCAAATGGATAAAACTCGCCGTCTTTAGTTCTGACTGGTGGTGCTTCTTCAGTATTTATGCGAAGCAGCTCCTGCAGTGCTTCTATCATTTCCCCTTCATTGCTTTCCAGATATTTTTCGTATTCCAGACTCATAATTTCCTCCAAAAATTAATATTGCGTAATCCCGCAGGCGTGTTTCTTGCGAAGACCTGGAAATTACGCAACTCGCTTATCGCTAATACAGAATCTCGATGTGGAATTTTTATACGGATTCTACACCCTTGATTTCAGGATAGCTTTCTGTAAGAATTCTTTCAACTACACCCTTGATAGTCATCTGAGCACCAGGGCAGCCTGCGCAGTGACCCTGCAGCTTTACCTTAACGATCATATCTTCTGTCAGTTCTACGAATTCGATATCTCCGCCGTCTCTCTGCAGGAAAGGTCTGATTTTTTCCAGTGCTTCTTTAATCTTCTGTTCCATATTTTTCTCCTTTTATAGTTTTTAATTTATTTCTTATTTTAATCCACATGATAGTGCTGAAGTTCTTCTCCGCCTCTATACTGATGGATTGTTATCGTTTTCATAGCTTCATTAGTTCCATTGAAGCTGATCGTACCAGATGCGCCCTCGAAATTTTCGATTCCGCTGAGAGCTGCCTTAATATGACGGCCTGACGGAATACCATTCTTCTGTGCAGTCTGCAATTCCTCGATAGCTGCCATTCTGACAGCTTCTGTTTCATACTGCTTAGCTAAATCTTCTTCTGTAGTTTCCATAACTACGGCCTGCGCCTCTTCGATGGCTTTAATAGCCAGCATATATGCGTCGAATGCAACTGCTGCCGATTCGTTAGGAGTTACATCTACACCATAGCGTTTCTGATATTCGCTGATGAACTGTGCAGAAAGCTGACCAGTCACTTCTTTACCATAGTCGGATGCGTAAGCAACTTCCAAATGAGGCTGAGTCTTCAGGAATTCGAGGAACTTCTCGTCACTCCATGCACGGCCGCCCAGCCACTGTACGCCGTAAATTCCAGCCTTTTCAACCTGTGACAAAAATTCCTCAGCAACAGTAGTCGGTAATGCTAAGAATACTGATTTCGCTCCGGAATTGTGAATCTTCTCAATTATGCTGCTGTAGTCCGTAGTATCGCTTGGCAAAACATAAGTACCCACCACGCACTGACTGTTTCCAGTGAGTTTCTTCATCTTATTTGTGAATCTCTTAATGGTTTCGGTAGCAGCATCGTCATTATTCATCTTAACTGTAGCTACTAAATCGTTTCCGCAGCCGATATATGCGAATTCAGCCAGTGCATCACCCTGTCTTGTTTCTGTATAGGTTGCACTGAAGTAGAAATCATTATTAGCTGTAATCAGCGGATTAGTAGCTGAAACTGTAATCGCCGGAACATTGGCAGCTTTTACATAATCGCTGGCTACTAAAGTTACAGTTTCACCGCAGCTTCCCAGTATTACAGACGGCTTCTGTGACAACAGCTCCTGAATAACTGTTTCTGCCACATACATATCGGATTGGTTGTCCGCATAAATCAGTTCTACATCCATGCCTAAAACTGTAGGATACAGTTCATGTGCAAGCTCAATCCCCTTAACTTCTTCTTTTCCCTGTGAACTATTCTGCCCACTTGTGGACTCATAAATACCAATTTTAATAGTCTTATTCTGCGCCACTTCTTCATCTGTGAAGAATGCAGCCTTAAAATTTCTGTATGTCGTGCAGCTTGTCATGCTAAATAGCATGGCTAATATCATCGCACCGCAGACGATTCGTATTATATATTTGTTTATATGTTTACTCATAAATCAATCGACTCCTCTATCCCTTTTAATCTATATATTATATACTGAAAACGGCAGAATTGCAAGCCACACCGCACAACATATAAAAAACACAAATTCTTTTTCAAAAACCTACTTTCGCATAACCAAATGTTGTGATAGAATATCTACTATTAAGGGGTTAGATATCTCATCCCTAACTATCTTTTGAATTCAAGGAGGAAAATATCTATGAAATGGGTATGTACAGTATGTGGTTATGTTCATGAAGGTCCTGAGGCTCCAGCAGAATGTCCTATCTGCCATGTGGGTCCAGAAAAGTTTATGGCTCAGGCTGAAGGCGGTATCGAATGGGCTGATCAGCACGTTGTTGGTGTAGCTAAGGGCGTTGACGAAGAAATCATCAAGGAACTGAGAGCAAACTTTGAAGGCGAATGCTCCGAAGTTGGTATGTACCTGGCTATGGCTAGAGTTGCTCACAGAGAAGGATATCCAGAAATCGGTCTGTACTGGGAAAAGGCAGCTTGGGAAGAAGCTGAAC
>CAZLJV010000146.1:0-3789 GCA_964559965.1 uncultured Oscillospiraceae bacterium
GTATGATATTTTTTATGCATTTGTATAAAACTGAACTGAAAAAATAAAGAAAAGGGCGTCGTTCTGACGCCCTTTTTACTTGCATCTGCGCAACCCAGCAGCTGTTCAATCCCAATTCCTGCGCCTTCAAAACAATTTCTTCACCATAATATCCCAATTTTTCCTCAAGCGACGAAGATTTCTTGCCAATCAGGGCGATATAGTTTTGAACGCCTGTAAATTTTCCGTAATGTGCCAACAAAGAGTCGAAGCACTTCGGGTCATCATAAATCGCTTGAATGTGAAGATCTGCTTCTTGATTTATTTTTCTAATCAAAACATCTAATGCCGAGCGTTTTTCTTCCTCTATGGGTTGCTGTGTGTATTGACGCACGCTATGTCTTTTTTTCATTATTTCTAAAATTTCCATGAATTGCTGCTAAAGCAGTACACCCACAAGTATCAAACATTATTTTTAGAAATTCTCCCCAAATATCAGTTGCAAAGTGCCGTGGTGTGAGTTATACTCTAAATAAATCAAATGTTCGAAATCAAAAGCATACAGCCAGAGTTTGCTCAAAACCAGCAGGTTGCAAGTGATACATTGCTGTGCGGCCAGTAAGTAACGGGCAGACGCTTTGCTTGCTAAAATGCATATCGAACGAAAGAAAGTGAGGGAAAGTTTATGAAAGTGAAAAAATCCATAGCACTCGTATTATCACTAACAATGATACTGACGCTGATTCCAACTTTTACAGCCACGGCATTTGCAGAAATCGCAGAGAACATATATAAGTTCGACGAGGCTACAGGAACAATTACTGGCGTCAAGGACACAACGATCACGGAAGCAGTGATACCAGAAAGCATAAATGGTGTGGAGGTTAAGGTAATTGGTTCAAGAGCGTTTTTTGATTGCAGAGATAGTCTGAAAACTGTAAGCATACCTGAAGGTGTGACTTTCATTGAAAAAGAAGCATTTTACTGCTGCAGACAATTAGAAAGCGTTAGTTTACCCGATGGACTGCTGACTATAGGTAAGGAAGCATTTAGCACTTGTGAAATTTTGAAAGATGTAAATATTCCGAGCACAGTGACTTACATTGGAGATGGCGCATTTAGTCATTGCCTACAAATCGAAGGCATAACAATTCCAAGCGGAATTACAGAAATTGTAGACAATACATTTATGTCTTGTACAAGTCTTAAAACCGTCAACATACCTTACAGCGTAACGTCCATTGGTGACTGGGCATTTGTAGGATGCGAATTGCTGACTAATGTGACGATTTCCGATAACGTGACTAAGATTGGCAAGTATGCATTTAAGGGCTGTCAAGGAATTGAAAATTTAGTAATACCAGACAGTGTAAAAAGCATAGGCATTTATGCATTTGAAGGTTGCAGATATATGAAAAGCATAACTTTGCCAAGTGGAATTACTGAGATTGGGGGAGGTCTGTTTTCTAGCTGCTATGAACTTAAAAGCGTAGTGATTCCTAATACAGTGAAGAAAGTCGGCAATAATGTTTTTCCGCTAAACTTTGAATTAGAGAATATAGTATTTCCAAATAGTGTGGAAGAAATTACCTACCTTGGACTGGATAGATCCGAGAATCTAAAGGATATATATTATGTAGGTACTAGTGAGCAATGGGAAAAAATCAATATACTATACCATATGGGATCAAGCTACAATGACAGCCTGCTTACATTCATTCCTTTGACATTTATTGCTCCTGCGGATTTGACATATGATGGAATGGAAAAGGTTGCAGCTGTAACGACGACTAACACTGAAATTGGTGCTATTACAGTAAGATACTACAACGAAAAGAATGAAGAAGTGAAACCAATCGCTCCAGGCAAATACAAGGTTAAAATCGACATTGGCGCCAATGACAAGCATAGTGCTGCATCTGGAATTGAGGCTGGAACATTTACAATCGTAAAAAGCGACTCTCAGACAGAGTCATCAGCGGCTAAGGCGACTGTGACCTACGGTCAAGACATCACAATCACGGCAGATGTAAGCACCTCAAAACAGAAAATGTTGAGATTGTCAAATTCTGCAAGCACAACAAGCCAAGCTAAGGCAGATACTGTAGACTTTTATGTAAAAGCCGGGGAAGATGAGATTTTGCTGGGAACGGCAGAAGTTCAGTATGCGGATAGCGCAAAGAAGGACGGCGGCACGGCCAGCTTGACTATAAAAACTACGGACAAGTTGCTGCAGCCTGGCGTAAATAAGGTGATGGCAGAATATGGCGGAAGTGTAAGTTTGAACGGAAGCAGCAGCGATGAAATCTCAGTCGTATTAGATAAAAAGGAAGTTGTCCTCCAGTGGTCAGGGTATGCAGATCGCATATTTGATGAAAGCGAAAGTGATGTTAAGGCGGTGGTGACTGGCGTGGAATCCGGTGACGGCGACATAAATGTTACGGTAAACGGTGGCAAAGAAGCGGCTGTAGGAATTCACACAGCAACAGCGACTGGTTTGGTTGGCGAAAATGCCATGTATTACAAGCTCCCGCAAAATCCGACTTGTCAATACAAAATAATCGATGTGACAGATCCGGTGATTTCTGGGATTAAAAACGGCGCGACTTATTGCTCCGCTCAGACTGTTACGGTGACTGACAATGCGCTGGACACGGTTGCTGTAAATGGAAAAAATGTTTTGCTCGATGCAGACGGAAAGTTTGTCCTGAATCCGGCTGAAGGCTTGCAGAAAATTATAGCAACTGACCAATCTGGGAATACCGCCGAGGTGAGTGTGAAAGTTAACGATGGTCACACGCCGAAAGCAGACGATGGAAGCTGCCTGACAGCTGTGGACTGCGAGTTTTGCGGAGAAATTGCTATTGCGGCAAAATCTGAGCATGCTTGGAGTGACTGGGAGTCTTCAGAAAACTATCGTGGCAGACATGAGCGCAAGTGCACATCGAGTGGATGTGAGGCCTCAGAAGTTGATAATTGCAGGGACGAGATTGTACCATTTACCAGATGTGACAAGTGCGGCGCAGACCTGTTTGTATATTATCCAACTGAAAAATCCGATATTTCATGGATCAATGAGCAGCTGCCTAAGCTGAAGTTCGTCGCTCGCTCTACGAAAACTGTTAAAAAGAATGTTCGTGTTACAATAACGGCTGATGAGGAAACAGCTTCGACTATTGAAGTCATTGAAAATCTAGGATATACTGTGAAGTACAAGTACTATCGCTCGCTGAAGAAGTCATCTGGCTACAAGGCGATGTTGCTGAAGTCGGACAAGACATATTTGAACACTTATGGTGTCAAGAATGCTATGTACTACTATAAAGTGCGTGTAATGATTTACGATAAATTGGATAATCTTGTCGCAAAATCCGAGCTCAAGCAGTGTTCTTATGCAAACCGCAGATGGGGGAAGTAGTGTAATGATAGGTTGAGCTGAGAAATAATAAAGCAGCGATTAATGGCAATTAACGGCGATTAGGATTTATACCTAAATCGCCGTTTTTTTCGTTAAATTTGTATTTTATAATCAAATTTTAGCCAGACGATGGTCTGGTTTTTTTTACAAAAACTCGCTTTTAGTCTTTTTTAGTCTTTGATTCGGCAGTATGAAATCAATGTGTTCTAAAAGCTAACATAAAACTATCCCAAAATACTTGAATACTTGACAAAAAAGTGGTATAAATGTATTTATAGGGTGTTGAGCTCTGAGAAAAAATTGCCAAGAAATTTTACATATTGTTGAAAGCGTAAATGAAAGGATTTCCAGTGATGGATCAGGAGAAGAAGGAAAATACGAATACACAAGAA
>CAZLJV010000147.1:0-3777 GCA_964559965.1 uncultured Oscillospiraceae bacterium
CCGACCTTCCGGGTATGAACCGGACGCTCTAGCCAACTAAGCTACACCGCCATATATCGCACTGCTGTGTTTTCGTAACTCAGCGGCACAACATAATCTATTATACACGAATCGAGAAAAAATGCAAGTACTTTTTTGAACTTTTTTCGATTTTTTTTCAAACTTTTTTAGATCATTTATCTCGATTCGTGTACAAATGTTGAAATTTCAACAACTCTGTGTCGTAATTATCTTTTAGTTTTTAGCTTTTAGAAATATCTAACCCATACCATGAGCGTAGAAATACCTAATACGATCACGCTGGCAGGAACCATATAACGGCAATATTTGCTCCAGGAAACTTTATGCCCTTCTCTAGCCGCAACAGAAAGTCCAACCACATTAGCCGAAGCACCTATTGGTGTAGCGCTACCACCTATGTCAGTACCCATAGCCAGCGACCATGCTAATACAGAAAGATCCACACCCTGAGTAGCAGCGATGCTGCGTATTACCGGAATCATAGTAGCTGCGAAAGGAATATTATCCACGAACGCACTTGCCACGCCGCTGAGCCAGATGATAATAACAACCATGAGCATTGCATTTCCGCCGCTTACCTTTTCAATAAATGCAGCTATCAATTCCAAAGTTCCAGTCTGCTCTAAGCCACCTACAACGATAAACAGACCTACAAAGAAAAGCAAAGTCTTGTAGTCAGTGCGGCGAACCAGAGAAATTGCCTTCTTTCCAGAAGAAAGAAGCGTCAATACACCGATAAGTACACCTATGGTCGCAACGGTGAGACCAGTCTGTGCATGTGTAACTAAAAGAATAACAGCTAATAGGAAAATCGCAGTACCTACGGCGAAACCACGGCGATCAGTAATTACGAAAGCCGGACCTTCGTGTGCAGCAGTAACTGCTCCTGCAGCCACAGTACCCATAATTGGCTGATTATTGCCAGCCTCACGGCTGTTAATTGATTTCTGCTTAGTTCCCTGCGAAAGCTCCTTGTGGAAACATAAATAGAAATAGATTACTACAACTACTAATGAAATTTCTGCCATCAGACCAGTATTAGTCAGAAAATCTGCAAAAGAATAGCCAAGTGATGTACCGATAATAATATTTGGCGGGTCACCACACATTGTTGCTGATCCACCTAAATTAGCACAAAATACTTCTGCCAAAATCATAGGAACCGGATCAAAGTGAAGCACCTGCGATAATTCCACCGTAACTGCCGCCAAGAACAAGATAACCGTAATGCTGTCTATAAACATAGATAAAACAGCCGATATTATCATGAAGGCAATCAGAACTGGAACCGGACGAAAACGCACCATCTTCGCAATAGTCATACAGAGCCAGCTAAAAAAGCCTACCTCCGCTAAACCTTCCACCATTACCATCATCCCAGCGATAAAAATAATTGTCGCCCAGTTAATACCAGACGAGCTTTCCGATGCCATTCCGGTATGATACCAGAAGTCAAGCGAAAAAATCTGCCCGAAATTAAGCGTTTCCAATGCCGCCTCGTAATTGTGCATGCAAACGCCAAATACCAGCAGCAATGTCGCTGCACCGGCAAGTAAAGTCACGATATGACGCTCAATTTTGTCCCATATTATAAGGCCAAACATGATTACAAAAATTGAGCCCGCTACAATTTGTGCTGTCATTTGTACTTCCTCCCTACTCATAAAACATTCACCTTTAATTATAGCATTTTCCTAACGAAAAAGTGAGGTAAGTTATCATCTTCTTAACAAGATTAAACTTTCCTCACTTAAACTTTACTTTATTTAGTTCATGCTTAAAAAATTAATGTTTCTTTAGCAAACGCCCGCCAGCTTTCCAACCAGATAATCGCTTCTGATCATAGAAAGGTTGTTCAGGAAGAATAAATCATCAACATTCTTTTCTGAAGCGAAGGAAGCCAGATTACCATTCCAGTAACGATAATCAATCACATAAATTCTGGAATAATGATCAACTAAGAATGGAACAAGCGCATTACCGAAGGATTCCTTAACAACTACGCAGCGAGGGCCGTCTTCTAAATCATCATTCTTAATAACAGTATACGGATTATCACCTGCGATAAATGTACTGTACTTCAGAGAAGAACCATAATCGCTCACATCCCAGACAACCTTCCAGTCGAAAGACTTTCCTTCCGTAGTGGTATATGTAAGAGATGTATTTTCACTTACAGGATAATAAGCCTTCACAGTATCAGGATTATCCTTCATCTCCTTATCCTCACCAGTATCCTTATAGAAAGAACCTAAGAAATCCTTAAATTCCACAGACTCCCTTTCCTCTCTGGAAATCGGCTGCATACCAGTCTCTTCGCAAATCTTTTCGTAAGCATAATACGCCCCATCTGCAGTCCAGTGGTGGTCTGTACGGAAATAAATATACTCATCACGATGCTGCATGAGCTTTTCGTAAGGATTAACAACAGTTACATTATCATTCATTTTTTCTTCCAGCTTATTCAGAGCCTTCTTCTGGCTTGAGGACGAAATCTCACCATAAAGCTCATTTGGAAGAGTGATTCCAGAGCTGAGCGGAATCATCACATCAACTACGCGAACCTTACCTGCCAACTTGTCTGCTGTGGAATTTACAAGCTGTGCATACTTTTCACCATCTTCAGAATAGGAATAAAGTTCGTATGCTGTATCGCCAACCGCAATTACATTTCCATAATCCTTCAGCTTGCCCTGCATTTCAATTTCAGGATAAGCAGCAGTTTCTGTATTAACATTAGCATCGGAGTTATCATTATCGTCAGAAGCATCGGTTGCATCAGCATCAGCATCTGTATTCGCAGCTGCATCGCCAGATTCATCAGTTGCATCACCGGACTCGTCAGATGAGCCATCACCTGCAGACCCATCGAAATAGCCGTCGATGAAAGATTTTGCGCCGTCATCAGAAGAAATGCAAAGCACCACATACTTGCCCTTCTGCACTACAACAGCCTGCTCAACCTTCTTCGCCTCTTCCGGTATATAGTCCTCGAAAGACGCCTTCAAATCAGCCGTATAATCCTGAACTTCCGTCAAAATCTCTGTTGCCGCCTTTTCATCTTTTCCGCAAAATACAGCTGCCTGATCCGCATACGCTCCATTGCCCATGTAAACAATCATTTCCGTATCTTCCGGCACAGTGAAAAACGCCTCTTCAGCAGTATCGCTCAACATCTGCAGCTCACAATCGAAGCTGACATTTGAAAGCAGCTCATTCATAAACGCTTCTTCGTCAATATCGAAACTTTCTTCACCGCAGCCAGCAAGTCCCACGCTCAGCGCAATAGCGAAGACCATAATTCCAATCATCTTTAGAAAATTTCTCTTTCTCACCTTCATGTCCTGTTCCTTACCTCATACTTTCATCTTTTCTTATCTGTAGACACCCTTCAAAATCTCATCTGTAACACTTCTCGGTATCTCAAACTCTACGCACCCCATAAACATCGGTGCCACTTCACCCTCGTTAAAGGAGATGACTAAACATCCGTCATCATTGAAGTAAAATGCTGCATCCTGACTGATTTCATCAAACTCCCAGCTTGGATCGCCGCCACGGCCGTCTATCCAGTAGATTCTGCTGTCAGATTCGTCCATCTGCTGGCGCATCTGCTGCTTTATGTTGTCGCTGATTTTTACATTATAATCGGAATCAGTTTCGAACAAGTTCTCAAACTGAATAAGCTCACCTCTTTCCAAGTCGATGGAATAATAGTAATCTTCTTCCACACCGCTTCCGGCTCCGATATATGTG
>CAZLJV010000148.1:0-3714 GCA_964559965.1 uncultured Oscillospiraceae bacterium
GCTAAGACAGAAACTCCTGTTGTTTCTAACAACAGTGCTCATCGTTGGACACCAGATGTTCCAATGGTTATTCCTGAAATTAACCCTCAGCATTTCGATGTTATAGAAAGCCAGAAGAAGAGACTGGGAACTACCAGAGGTTTCATCGCAGTTAAGCCAAACTGCTCAATTCAGAGCTATGTTCCTGCTTTAAGTGCGTGGAAGGAATTTGAACCATATGAATGTGTAGTTACAACATATCAGGCAATTTCCGGTGCTGGTAAGGACTTTAAGTCTTGGCCTGAAATGGTAGAAAATATTATTCCATACATTGGAGGCGAAGAAGAAAAGAGTGAACAGGAACCTCTGCGTGTTTGGGGACATATCGAAGATGGCATTATCGTTAAGGCTGAAGAACCTAAGATTACTTGTCAGTGTCTGCGTGTTCCAGTATTAAATGGACATACAGCTGCTGTATTTGTTAAGTTCAGAAAGAAGCCAACTAAAGAACAGCTCATCGAAAAGCTGGTAAACTTTAAGGGATATCCACAGGAAATGAAGCTGCCTATGGCACCTGAACAGTTCATCAAGTATTTCGAAGAAGACAACCGTCCGCAGGTAAAGGCTGATGTAGAAAGAGATAAGGGCATGGGCATTAACATTGGTCGTCTGAGAGAAGATACAGTTTACGATTTCAAGTTTGTGGGACTTTCTCACAACACTATCCGTGGCGCAGCTGGCGGTGCAATTCTCTGTGCAGAAACTCTGAAGTCCATGGGATATATTACTAAAAAGTAATAATTTTAATTAAATCAAGATGTTTTTTTACATGAAACGGAGCTGGTTTTTATCGGCTTCGTTTCTGTGCAGATTTTAGGTATATGTTAAGGGCGAAAGAAAGGACGAGATTATGACATATTTCGAGGCGATTATATTGGGACTCGTGCAGGGCTTGGCGGAATTCCTGCCTATCAGCAGCTCGGGTCATTTAGCATTGCTGCAGCAGTTCTTCGGTATAGAAGAAGATAAGGTTCTTCTGTTTTCTGTGCTGCTTCATGTAGGAACATTAGTTTCCGTTTTTATTGTGTATTGGAAAGATATTTGGGAGCTCGTAGTTGAGCTTTGTTTGACTATAAAAGACTTATGTACTGGCAAGGGACTTCGTTTAGATGAGCGTCCTATTCGTAAGCTGGGTGTGTTGATAATTATTGCTACTATTCCTACGGGAATAATCGGTGTAGTGGGCGGAGATTTCTTTGACAGTCTCTACACGTCAGTGATTCCAATTGGTATAGGTTTAATCGTTACAGGTTTCCTGCTGGTTATTGCAGAGCGCATGGGCGGATCTAAGCGTGGATTAGATAAGATGAATTTCAGAAATGCATTCTTTATCGGTTTAGTACAGGGTGTTGCAATTTGCCCAGGTATTTCACGTTCGGGTTCTACTTTGTTTGGAAGTTTAGTATGCAATCTTGAAAGATCATTTGCAGTTAAGTTTGTATTCTTAATTTCTATACCTTCCATCTTAGGTTCTGCAGTTCTGGAAGTTCCGACAGCTATAGCTGAGGGCATTGATCCATCAATGCTGGGTCCTGTATTAGTAGGTATGCTGGTGGCTGCAGTTTCCGGACTGATTGCTATTAAGACTATGATTAAGATCGTATCAGATAAGAAGTTAAGTTATTTCTCTTGGTATGTTTGGATTTTAGGTGCAGCAGTTATTCTTTATGGAATTTTCGCTGCATAATTAAAGTATAAAGATAGGGAGATTTGGAGATGGCAGAGGCTAAGAAAAAGCCGGGCAGGCCGCCTGGTTCAAAAAATAAAAATACTTCCGGAGGAAGTAAGGCTTCTTCCTCTACTGGGACGAAATCTAAGGCTAAAGAAAAGGTTGAGCAGATACAGGCTAAAAAGAAGGCTGACCGCAGAGTGATGGACGAGATTTGGGCGATTATTGCTATTGCTATCGGTGTCTTTTTAGTGGTTGCGATTTTCTTTGGCGGTGCAGGAGAGTTTGGCACTGCACTGGGGAATGTCCTTAAAGGAATTTTAGGACACATTGCTTATTTGTTCCCATTTTATATTATACTGTATGGTATACTTCTTTTCGCAAAGAAGACGGTACACATATCAGTTAAATCGACAGCTCTTGTTTTTACACTTTTAATGATGTTTACAATTATGAACTCTGCAAGATTTATTCAGGCTGAAGATCTTCAGATTTCGTGGGATGTGATAAAGAACTATTATGCTGACGGTGTTGTACTGAAAAATGGTGGATTTATAGGAATGGTACTGGCATCATTGCTGATTAAGTGGTTCGGTAAGGCGGGCTGCTGGATTTTCGCTGTGGTGATGGTGCTGATCTCGGGGATTTTGCTGATAAATACACCAGTGTCGAGACTTATCAGTAAAATGTTCGAAAAGATGGAAGAACGGAAGCTGCTTAAGGAGCATGCACATCTTGACTATGTCAGTGAAGATGAACAAGGAATTCAAGTTGCTATGAGCGGCTTGGATTCTAAACCGGCTAAGAAATCGATTTTTACGAAGAAAGCAACTGTAATGAACAGCAGTGTGCTTGATGAGAAAAAAGATGAGCCTTCGGCCGCCACCTCAGCTGCTCCGGTTGTGCCAGCTGCTTCAGATACGCAGGTTAAGCCTGCTAAGCCTGTTTCAAGACCAGCTGTTATTGTTGGCGGCATGAATGTATCTATGGACGATGAAACAGCAGTTGAAGAAACGGTAGTTGAAGAACCTGAATACATTCCGCCGAGCAAGCAGATACCGGTAAATGAAAATGGAAAAAGCAGCGTTCTGAAATATATGAATGATGATTCGCTTTTTGGAAGAAATAAGTCAGGAAGCGGATCTGTAGGTCTGGAAGATAAAGTTGATTATGGTGAAGGATTCGGCTTAGATGGCAGAGTATCAAGACCGTCGGGCAAGGTAGGACTTGATTCTGATGGTGCGTCTGATGGTGTGCAGCTTGGTTTCGGAATACCGGCATCGTCTGAAAAGGTGCAAAGAGTTCAGAAGGCTGAGCCAGCCGTTCAGCCAGTGGTTGAGCCAATCGTTCGACCAGCTGTTCAGTCTCGCATAAACTTAGATGCAGCTGCATCTACAACGACAGATGCAGCAGTATCTGCAGCTGAGGCTGTTCATGAGGCTGAGAATAAGGCTAAGTTTGTAAATCGTGCAGGCGAAAAGATTAAGCCTAATGCGCCTTCTCAGATGGCAGATAATGCAGGCGGCGGGACTCCGGCTGCTGAAGTTCAGAAGGTTATGTCTAATAAGGAAGCTCGTGAGGCAATGCTTACGACTGAAGAGCTGCAGTCCGCAGCTAAACCAGTTCGTGTATATGAGAAGCCTCCGATTGATCTTTTGACTCGTTCCGGATCTGCAGCTAAGGTGAATAGCAGTGCGCTTCAGGCTAAGGCCATGAAACTTGAAGAAACTCTTAAGAACTTCCATGTAGATGCTCGAGTAGTTCAAGTTACGCAGGGGCCAACGGTTACAAGATATGAGGTTCAGCCAGCGGTAGGCGTAAAAGTAAGCAGCATCGTCCGTCTTTCCGACGATATAGCGCTTAATCTGGAAGCAAGAAGTATCAGAATCGAAGCTCCAATTCCAGGTAAGGCTGCCGTAGGTATAGAAATCGAAAATGAGTCTATTACCATGGTTAAACTTCGTGATATAATCGACTCGAAGGAATTTAGAAATGCGAAATCTAAG
>CAZLJV010000149.1:0-3693 GCA_964559965.1 uncultured Oscillospiraceae bacterium
CCCACTTTCTCTTTTCACTATTTTTGCTATATGGAAAATAAGAGGGCAAGAACCTTGCCCTCTCCCATTTATTAACTTACTGCATTACCGTCTTCAGCTTCTGTAGTAACGATTTCCAGTTTTTCGCCATTATCTGCAAACAGAATCATGCCCTTGGATTCCATTCCTCTCAGATTTCTAGGCTTTAAGTTAGCAACTACGATAACCTTCTTGCCTACCATTTCTTCTGGCTTAAAGTGCTGTGCTACACCAGAGATAATCTGTCTTCTTTCAGTTCCCATCTGAACCTGGAAAACTAACAGCTTATCAGCCTTAGGATGCTTTTCGGCAGTCAGGATTGTACCTACTCTTAAATCGATCTTATCGAAATCATCATAAACGATTTCAGGCTTTAATTCCAAAGGAATATTTTCTGGTTCGTTCTTCTTAGCAGCAGACAGCTGTGCTAATTCTTCTAATTCCTTTTCGATATCCAGACGAGGGAAAATAGCATTGCCCTTCTTTACCTGTTCACCGTACATCATGTCGAACTGGAATGCATCTTCCCAAACCACATCGCTGAACCACAGGCCTAACTGCTTGCGGATTTCCTTGGAAGTTGTGTGCATGAACGGGTAAATCAGAATGGATACAATTCTCAAAGCCTCTGCTAAGTTATGCATTACTGTATCTAACTCAGCCTTCTTTTCTTCGTCCTTCGCTAAGATCCAAGGAGTCTTTTCGTCGATGTACTTGTTTGCACGGCGCACTACAGTCCAGATTTCTTCCAGAGCCATGTTGAATGCAAACTTGTCCATCTGAGCTTCAACCTTAGCTGCAGCTCCTGTTGCGATTGCCTTCAGATCCTTATCAAAATCATCTTCGGTCTTGCTTTCCGGAACGATTCCGCCGCAGTACTTTTCGATCATTGATACTGTTCTGGATACTAAGTTACCCAGGTCGTTTGCCAGGTCGTAGTTCATTCTCTTCAGCATAACTTCGTTGGTGAATACGCCGTCCTGTCCGAATGTGTACTCACGCAGCAGGAAGTACTTCAGAGCGTCGATGCCGTAACGTTCGATGAGAACAACTGGGTCGACTACATCGTTACCCTTGGCAGCCTTGGATTTTGACACTTTTTCACCGCCCAGCAGCAGCCATCCATGTCCCAAAACCTGCTTAGGCAGCGGTTCTTCGATACTCATCAGCATTGCTGGCCAAATGATAGTGTGGAATCTTACGATTTCCTTACCTACCAGATGTACATTTGCTGGCCAGTACTTGTCATATAATTCTTTGTCATCGTCATATCCCAGTGCAGTGATATAGTTTGAAAGTGCATCTAACCAAACATAGATTACGTGTTTTTCGTCGATTGGCACTGGAATACCCCAGTCAAATGTGGATCTGGAAATGCAAAGGTCTTCTAATCCCTGCTTTACGAATGCAATCATTTCGTTTCTTCTTGAGTCTGGCTGCAGGAATTCAGGATTATTTTCGAACAGGTCTAACAGTCTGTCTGCATACTTGCTCAGTCTGAAGAAATATGCTTCTTCCTTAGCTGGCTGTACTGGTCTGCCGCAGTCTGGGCAACAGCCGTTTACCAGCTGTGATTCTGTCCAGAAGGATTCGCAAGGTGTGCAATACAGACCTTCGTATTCTCCCTTATAAATATCGCCCTTTGCATACATCTTCTGGAAAATGCTCTGTACTCTCTTAACATGACGGTCTTCAGTAGTACGAATGAAGTCGTCATAGGAAATTTCCATAGTTGCCCACAGCTTCTTGATTCCGTCAACTACTTCGTCAACATAAGCCTGTGGTGTTACGCCCTTTGCGTCTGCCAATGTCTGAATCTTCTGACCGTGTTCGTCTGTTCCCGTCAAAAATCTCACATCGTATCCGCATAATCTCTTAAATCTAGCCATAGCGTCTGCCATTACTGTGCAGTAGGTGTGGCCTACATGCAGGTTGCTGCTTGGATAGTAAATAGGCGTTGTAATATAATAGGTACCTTTTTTCTCTGTCATTATTTGTTTCTCCCTTCATCTCCCTCTCGAATGAGAGAGGGCAGTTTGTTGGTGCCGCGCAAAATCTTTCTACCTCGGCCTCGCTACCTTTTAGAATACCACAATTCCATCATATTCGTCAATACTCCAGCCCTACTTTCGCACTTCCAGCCCGCTCTTCACTTTCGGGCTTCCAGCCCTTCTATGCTGTCCAACACATTTCTCACAGCTCGCAAATCCACTCCTTGATTCATATCATCACATGTCAGCACTAGATTCCGCCCAAACAATATTCCATTCATCGGATACAGTTTAAGTTTATTCAATGTTTGCTGCCGATACTCCTCGAAATCCAACATTCCTAAATGTTCCCAGTATATCCAGCAGCTATCTGGTGTAAATTCATTTTCGCAAAGGATAAAATCAGGATAAACAATATGCATCTCTCCTACATTGTCAGATAGTATTATCTTTTTTTCATACATTATATAATAGCCTTTGCTGTATGCCATTTCTGCTATTGAAGCCTCTATTCTCGAACGCACAACTAACCCAAAACTTGTGAAATACTTCAGGTTTTCTGTGTGATATGGATTTTCTGACTGTGTAAATCTTCGGTTCCTGCCATGATTGCTTTTCGCAGTTCTTTCAGAGCTATCTGCCAACATTCTTTCCAGCTCTTCCTTACTTGTTCTATACGACAGCGGTAAGTTTTCTTCGATTGATGCCGCATCGTAGGAATTATATACTTTTTTCAGATGCTCTAAGGCCTTCATGTTTTTCTCAATATTCCTTACACCTACCTCGCATAATCGTCTAGTCTTAATATGGTTTATAGCCTCGCTTTTCCCCCTTTTTATGTAATATTCTTCTCCAGACTGCTTATTCAGCACATAGCGTTCACTCCCCCTGCGAGTTAACAGCCTTAAATGCCGGTATTTCTCCGTTGCCTTCAAACCTTCTCGATATTGCTTCAAAAAATCCTTTTCAACTTCGATTTCTTCTTCGATCAATTGTCTCAAATCCATAATTGTCCCTTTCTTTTACCCCCTTGCCGCCATTTGCCGCCATTTGCCGTATACCTGCGGCATTCTCGTTGCATACCTGTGCGAATTCGCAGCATGCGTGCTACATTTTCGCAGAATGTCTGCGGCGTATTGCGAAATGTTGTCTTTTGCTGACATTATATACCTGTAATCTTGGGATTTCAACCCATATTTTCAATTAACTTTACACTTTTATTGGAGGCATACTAATATTCGACATTTTCAGTCCGATAAACTCCACTTAAATCGGCATTTTTTTGATTTTAAGTGGATGCAAATTTGCAACATCATGCATTTTACTCCATGTCGCAGTTTTTTTCGACAAGATTCGACACAATTCGACACCGTATTTATCCATGAGATACATTTAATTACAACTGCATCGGAATGCCACCGTCTCGCACACGATTTTTTTCCACTTAAATTTCAAAAAATCGCATTCTGAGTGGAATACCTACCAAATTAGTAGGTGCAAAGTAGTGATTTTGGAGCCAACCAGTATTTTTTTAAGCACACAGCAAATTTTTCATGCTGTCCAACACATTTCTCACAGCCACTGCCCTTGCTCAGGCATATTTTAATGCGGCAAAGCATATATTTTTCTTAACTAAGAGCAAGGAGTGTGTGTCTGCCAATGAAGGATTACATAGAAGAAAGAG
>CAZLJV010000150.1:0-3632 GCA_964559965.1 uncultured Oscillospiraceae bacterium
ATCTACAATATGGACGGTGAGTGTTTGGAGAAAGGTGCAAAATATGAAATTAGATAAAAAATCGCTTCTTTTATATATCGTGACCGACCGCAGGTGGCTGAAGGCGGATGAAAAGCTGGCAGATGCGGTGGAAAAATCTCTGCAAGGCGGTGCAACTTTCGTACAGCTTCGTGAAAAGGGGAGTGAGACTCGTGAGCCTGAGTTTCTTGCGGAGGAGGCTGCGGAATTGAAGGCAATGTGCAAATCCTATGGAGTGCCTTTCGTAATCGATGATTCGGTGGAACTGGCGAAGGCTGTGGACGCAGACGGCGTTCATGTGGGACAGAGTGACATGGGTTGTGCAGAGGCAAGGAGAATCTTAGGTGATTCCAAGATTATAGGGGTTTCTGTTGGAACTGTGGAGCAGGCGATTGCGGCTGAGGCTCAAGGCGCAGACTACCTCGGGGTCGGGGCTGTGTTTCCAACAAACACGAAGGACGATGCGGATTTAGTGAGTGCGGAAACTTTGAGCGAAATTTGCAAGGCTGTGGAAATTCCAGTAATTGCGATAGGCGGTATCAATGTAGAAAATGCAGGGGAGCTTGCTGGCTGTGGGCTTGCAGGAATCGCAGTGATTTCAGCCGTACTGGGAGCTGAGGATATATGTGAGGCGGCGAAGATTTTGCGGGGAAAGGCGGAGGCTCTGGCTGGCGGCGAGTCAGCACTGGCACTAGCGGCGGCACAGCCTCGTGCTGGCGTGGTTTTCGATGTGGACGGCACACTTCTGAATTCATCTCACATCTGGACGGACGCTGGCAAAACATATCTTGCCAGCCTTGGTGTGGAGGCTGAAGAGGGTCTGGGACGCAAGCTGTTTCAGATGTCTTTGGACGAGGGCGCTATATATATGAAAAAAAGATATTCTCTCAATCAGAGCAATGAAGAAATAAAAAATGGGGTTTTGAAGGTGGTGGAAGATTTTTACCTTTATGAAGCTCCACTGAAATCGGGTGCGAAAAAGCTGATAAAGCATCTGTCTGAGCGTGAAATTCCAATGGTGGTTGCAAGCTCCAGCAAAAGAGAGCATATAGAGGCGGCTCTCGGCAGGCTTGGCGTGCTGACGTACTTTAAGCGGATTTTTACCTGTGATGAGGTGGGAATCGGCAAGCATAATCCTAAGATTTTCATGCAGTGTGCTGAGTGCATGGGTGTGACTCCTGAAAAAACTTGGGTAATTGAGGACGGTCTTTACGCCATGAGGACTGCAAAGAATGCAGGCTTTAATGTGGTTGGGATTTTAGACGAGGAAAGCAGGCCAGACTGGGAGGAAATCGCTTGCGTAGCAGCCTTCACCGCCGTAGATTTCACCGCCCCAGTCTTTACCGCCCCAGCGTTTTCAGCTGGACTGGCAGGTGGCCATGCAGACAAGCAGGCAGAAGCAGGTGCAGAGCGATGAAGAAGGTACTGACAATTGCAGGCAGTGACTGCAGCGGCGGAGCAGGAATTCAGGCAGACCTTAAAACCATGCTGGCAAACGGCGTTTACGGAATGAGTGCAATAACGGCTTTGACAGCCCAGAACACCTTGGGAGTTTCCGCTATTCATCAAGTGCCGCCCGAGTTTTTAGCCGAGCAAATTAAGCAGGTTTTTACTGATATTAGACCTGATGCTGTGAAAATCGGCATGGTTTCTTCTGTACCGCTCATAAAGACCATAGGTGCAAGCCTTCGAAGCTTTTCGGCTGCTAACATAGTCGTAGACCCTGTCATGGTTGCCACTAGCGGTTCAAATTTGATTTTAGATGATGCAGTAGAGGCGCTTTGCCATGAGCTGTTTGGGATTGCAGAGGTGGTAACTCCTAACATACCTGAGGCTGAGGTTTTGTGCGGACTGCCCAACGGCACAATTACCACAGAAGACGACATGATTTCTGCGGCAAAAAATATAAGCAGGACTTACGGCTGCAATGTACTTCTGAAGGGTGGTCACAAAACTTGTGAAGCTAATGATTTACTGTTCATGACAGATGGCTCACACCAGTGGTTTCGTGGCAAGCGCATAGATAATCCTAACACTCACGGCACAGGCTGCACACTTTCCAGCGCCATAGCCTCCAATTTAGCTAAGGGATTTGATTTATGCGAATCTGTGCGCCTCGCTAAAGACTATGTGTCAGGGGCTTTGGCAGCCATGCTGGATTTAGGTCATGGAAGTGGGCCTATGGATCACGGATTTAATCTGACAGGTATTTAATATCGACAGCGCACTAAATGCTATAGCACATTCTTAGTCAATAAATATTTATCGTAATACGATAAATATTTATTGACTTTTTTAGATTGAGGCGTATAATATAGTCAAAAGGCGATAGGAGGCTTATGATTATGAAACAAGATGTTATGAAACAAAAAACTCTTTCGAATTGGTTGAAGTATATCTTAGTGGGGACAGGAATCTGCGGTGCAATCGTGTACCTGTTTGTGATTCCCATGTGCGGACAGAGCATCAGGGAAATGTATCCAGAATTTTCAGATTGCTATTGGCCGTGGCTAATTTTTCTATGGGCATCTGGAATTCCATGCTTCGCAGTTCTCGTTTTAGGCTGGAAGATTGCCGGAAATATCGGTGAAGATAAGTCCTTTTCCATGGAAAATGCGAAATTTTTTAAGCAGATAGCCTGCCTCGCTGCTGGCGATACTGTCTTCTTTTTCGTAGGTAATTTAGCATTCTTTCTGAGCAATATGAATCACCCGAGCATGCTGCTGGCATCTTTTGCTATTGAATTCGTAGGCGTGGCTGTATCGGTAGCAGCCGTAGTTCTGGCGCACTTAGTGAGCAAGGCTGCAGCGCTTCAGGAAGAAAGCGACTTAACAATATAACTTGACTGCATAACTTGACTGTATAGACGATATTAAGGAGGCATTATAGGAATGGAAGGGGAAATTATTTTCAATATAGATGTTATGCTTGCGAAGCGGAAGATGAGCGTAACTGAGCTGGCAGACAAAGTTGGGATAACCATAGCCAATGTTTCCGTCCTTAAAAATGGAAAAGCCAAGGCTATAAAAATTTCCACACTTACGAAATTATGCGAAGCATTAGACTGCCAGCCAGGTGACATTCTGGAATACAGAAAGGGGTCTGGGGATAAAGATGAGAATAAAAATGATGATGAAGCGTAAATTGCTCATGGCAGCTCTCATTTTAGCCATAGTTTTAGCTGTAATTGTAGCCACGCATGTTTTATGGGAGAAGAGCGACTACAGCTCAGTGCTTCAGGCGAATTGGGACATCTCACTCCCATCAGCGGCAAAATATGACCAGATTTATACCAAAGACTCCGGTGCCAGCTTTCACGGCGACGGCGAACGCTTTCATGTTTTTACCTATCTGAATCAGTCGCCAATCGAAGAAATGCTCCAGTGGAAGGCTGAAGCGGATTACAGCTCATATTCGGATACGATAGACGAGTGGCTTGATTCCATAGATGTACCATCCGAATTTCATCCACATTATGCGTACTGTAATTATTGGTATCACAGAAAATCCGACGGCAGCGAAATTGTAATCCTGTGGAACGAACAGCGTAAACTCATATATGTGGCAGAGTCGTTTTTGTAGTATACAACATTTAAATTTAGATTATTTTTTAT
>CAZLJV010000151.1:0-3567 GCA_964559965.1 uncultured Oscillospiraceae bacterium
GCACTGCGCAACCGCTATAGAAGAAGTATGCTTAGCGAAGAAATGAGAGAAGAAATCACGCCGAAGAATATTTTGATGATGGGGCCTACCGGATGTGGTAAGACTGAAATCGCAAGACGTTTAGCTAAGCTGATGGACGCTCCATTCGTTAAGGTGGAAGCAACTAAGTTTACTGAAGTTGGTTATGTGGGTCGTGATGTGGATTCAATGGTTAGAGACCTGGTGGAAGCATCTATGCGTGTTACAAAGCAGGCTAAGTTGGAAGAAAAGTATTCCATCGCAGACCAAATTGTGGAAGAACGCATTGTGGAAGCATTTATCCCAGGAAAGAACAAGAAGAAATCTTCTGGTAACGCTTCTAAGAATCCGTTTGACTTCATTCTCAACAGCGGAAATTACACCAGCCAGAAGCAGCAGTATCTGGAAAGCCAGGCTGCAAAGGAAACAACAGCTGACGCTTCTAAGGAAGATATGGATGTGGAAATGGCTCGTGAACAGGTTCGTCAGCAGCTGAGACAGGGATTGTTAGAAGAACAGTATATCGAAATCGAAGTTGTATCTTCTCCTAAGGGTAACCAGCTGGATATGAGCAATGAAGGTATGACTATCGCTATTGGAAATATTTTCGGCGATATGATGCCTGAAAAGACTAAGAAGAAAAATGTTAAGGTTAAAGACGCTCGCAAAATCCTCAGAGAGCAGGAAGCTCAGAAGTTAATCGATATGGATACAGTTACTGACGAAGCTATCGAAAATGCTGAACAGAACGGTATCATCTTTATCGACGAAATCGACAAGATTGCTTCCGGAAACGGCCGCATGACATCAGGTGCAGACGTGTCCCGTGAAGGCGTGCAGAGAGATATTTTGCCGATTGTAGAAGGCAGCGTGATTAATACCAAGTATGGTCCAGTGAAGACTGACCACATTCTGTTCATCGGAGCTGGCGCATTCCATGTGGCTAAGCCTACAGACTTAATTCCAGAACTGCAGGGTCGTTTCCCAATTCGTGTAGAACTGGAAAGCCTGACTAAGGACGATTTCGTTCAGATTTTGACTAAGCCTGAAAATGCGCTGATTAAGCAGCATAAGGCTCTTCTGGAAACTGAAGGCTGCGAAGTGGAATTCACCGAAGATGCCATCGACCAGATTGCGGCACTGTCATTTAAGATGAATGATCAGACTGAGAATATCGGTGCTCGTCGTCTTCATACCGTTATGGAAAAGCTGCTGGAGGATATTTCTTTCAACATCGCTGATATGGAAGAAGAAAAAATCGTAATCGATGAAAAATATGTGAGAGAGCGTTTCGAAGAAACGATTGCAGAGGAAGATTTAGACCGCTACATCTTGTAGGAGAGGTGAAAGTATATGGGTAGTGAAATTCTGAATAAGATCAGACGGCTTAACTGGGTGCTCAGCGAAACTGCGACAGGTGCGCTTTCGTACAAAGATTTGAGTGAGATACTTTGTGAGCTGATTAATGTAAATGTGCTGATTTTCGACATAACTGGGCATGTCCTTGGATCTGCTTACAGCAATATCGAAGATAAATCCACCAACGGTGATGTGGGTTCTGTAGAAAACATCGTGGAAGAAGATGTGGAAAAATTCCTCAGCATCAAAGAATGTGCTGCTAACCTTTACGGCCAGGCTATGAAGGATTTGCTGGGCGAAAATTATCAGATGGCAGAAAAGTATCATACGATTATTCCTATTGTTTGCGGTGGAAATCGTCTTGGCACACTGCTTTTGACCAGACGAGAAATGTGCTTCGATGATGAGGAGCTGGCTTTAGGCGAGTATGGTGCGACCGTAGTAGGACTGGAAATTCAGCGTCAGATTTCACTGCAAAAAGCTCGTGAAGATCAGCTTCGCATGGCTGTGGATATGGCGATAGGCACGCTTTCATATTCGGAAAAAGATGCTATCCATAAGATTTTGTCTGGCTTAGAGGGCGAAGAAGGTCTTATTGTTGCCAGCAAAATTGCCAGCAAATATGGTCTGACTAACTCAGTCATCGTAAATGCGCTGAGAAAGCTGGAAAGCGCGCGTATCCTCGAGGCTAAGTCTTTAGGTATGAAGGGCACGAGAATAAAAATTCTCAATCCTTATCTGAAAGAGGCTGCGGAAAAATTGAATTAGTGCATATGTACAGCGGATTGCTGTGCATATGAATTGAAAACAGAGTCAGCTGCATAAGCTGGCTCTGTTTTAGTTTTATAGTTGTAAAGGATTTTTTAGAACAGAAGAATTGGTAGGTAATTGCACGATATAATGCTTCGAGCATATAATAATTGCGGGTGAGAATATTATGTGTATATGCAGGGCCGTCAGGCGTTTGCTGGTGATTGGCGCCGGCGTAGTTTTAGTTGCAGCCGGCGTACTGCTGCTTTTTTCTGACAGATATGGTGAAAACATAGAGCAGACAGCACATTCAGTAGCGGTGAATGCCATAGGAACGAAAATAAATCAGACATTGAGCAAGGGAATCTATGATGAAGAACTTGAAGGCGCACTGCTGGACATACAGAAAGATGAATCGGGTGGTATTGAATACATAGAAGCCAATTCTAGGCTCATAAATAAGCTCGTGCTGGCTTTTTCCACAAGAATGGAGGAAGATTATAATCTTGGAGATACCATGGTTATTCCGGTCAATTTTGGCGTTTTAACGGGGAGTAAAATCTTATCACAGCTGCCTTGGACCGCAGATGTAAAGGTTATGCCTCTAAGTCTGACTAAATTTCAAGCAGAAACAGAGTTTACTACGGAGGGCATAAACCAGACGAGATACAAAGTTTACTGCACCGTAACCAGCAAAATTCAGATTTTGGCACCATTTAGCAAAGAAACGGCAGAAATAAACCGAAAAGTCCTTCTTGCGGAGGCGATCATAGTCGGCAAAGTCCCGGACAGCTATGTGTTAGTGCCAGAGGAAGACATATTAGACGTGGCACCGTAGAGAAAATATTTTGCTAAGTGGGTGAATGTGTGGTAAAATAAAGCCATGTTGAAATTTAATGAAAACAACGAAGTAATTCGTCAGGATGAATACAAAGCTATTTTAGTCGGTTTACAGCGAGACCGCCAGGAAGACATTTCCTATTCCATGAAGGAGTTGAAAGGATTAGCAGAGGCGGCCAATGCGGAAGTTTTAGGTATGATGACACAGAACCTTGAGCGTCCAAATACGGCAACCTTAATCGGGAAGGGAAAAGTCGAGGAACTGGCTGAAATGGTTCATAACATGGAAGCTGATACAGTTATTTTTAATGATGAACTGTCGGGAATGCAGCTTCGAAATCTGGAAGATGCGCTTGAAGTGCGTGTCATAGACAGAACTATTTTGATTTTAGATATTTTCGCAGATCGTGCTTCGTCCAGAGAAGGTAAACTTCAGGTGGAACTGGCACAGCTGCAGTATCGTATGCCTCGTCTCATCGGATTTGGCAAGTCACTGTCTCGTCTCGGCGGCGGAATCGGAACAAGAGGTCCGGGGGAAAAGAAGCTGGAAACAGACCGTCGTCATATCGAAAAGCGAATGCTGGATATTAAGGCGGAGCT
>CAZLJV010000152.1:0-3547 GCA_964559965.1 uncultured Oscillospiraceae bacterium
TTTAGGTTCTAGCGGGAGACCGTAGGGGTTCAAGTCCCTTATCGCGCACCAGAAAGACGATGCTTAGTCAAACTAAGTATCGTCTTTTTTTATATCGCGCTACGATTAGGTTCGATTTGTACAAAATACAAAAAATTGTTTGTACGCACAAAAATACATAATGAAAACTGGTTCAAAAAATTATGGCACATAGCCTAAATGTGTAGTAAAATATGGTTGTATGTATGATATCCTCGAAGGAGGATGTTATGGAAAACAATAAAAATAAGCTTATGGCTAGATTTCTAATCCCATCGATCGTCGGCATCATCTTATTCATGATTCCGGTGAAGTACGATGGAAGCTGGACAATTTGTGTAAAAATCGTGTCTGACTGGATTGGCGTAGCATTGGGAGGATTTCTTCCATTACTGTGTGTCATCATCATTACAATTTCTGCGATTTTGTCGACTATCGCATTGGCAAAACCGAAATTTATCACTGAACATCCAATTCTCAATGACACATTTGCAACAAGCCCAGTTTGGGTAGTTGTAAGAATTTTAGGCGCAGTATTCGTTTGGCTGACTTATCTGGGTGTAGATGCTGGTGACGAAGACACTGGATTTATCCACATGTTTACTGAAGGTGGAGCTGGCGGTTTCGTATTAGGAGACCTGCTGACTGTACTGGTAATCATTTTCGCTATTGCAGGCTTGCTGCTGCCGCTTCTTTTAGACTTCGGTCTGTTAGAATATGTCGGTGCACTACTGACAAAGATTATGCGTCCTTTATTTAAGATTCCAGGACGAGCTGCAGTTGACTGTATCACTTCATGGATTGGTGACGGCACATTGGGTGTTATGCTGACATGCAATCAGTATGAAGGCGGTTATTACTCAGCAAGAGAAGCATCTGTTATCGCAACAACATTCTCTGCAGTATCGATTACATTCAGTATCGTTGTTTTGGCACAAGTTGATATGATGGAATACTTCGGTGTTTACTATCTGATTATCTGCTTCGTTGGTATTGCATGCGCTGTTATCAGCCCAAGAATACCTCCACTGTCAACAAAGAAAGATGATTATCTGGTAGAAGGTAAGGCAATGCCTGAAACACTGCCAGAAGGATACACATCATCTTTTGCTTACGCACAGGATCTGGCACTTCAGAGAGTTCAAGAATATCAGGGACTGAAAGCATTCTTTTCCAGCGGTCTGAAGAACGCTGTTGGAATGTGGTTTGGAGTACTGCCTACAGTAATGGCAATCGGAACACTGGCTCTGGTATTGGCAAACAACACAACGATTTTCGAAGTTTTAGGTAAACCATTTATGCCGCTCCTCGAGCTGTTACAGGTTCCAGAAGCAGCTGCTGCATCTAAGACTATGATTGTAGGATTTACAGACATGTTTACTCCTTCCATCATTGCAGCAGGCACAATTACAAGCCCAATGACTAAGTTTATCGTAGCGGTTGTTTCCGTTACACAGCTGATTTACTTATCCGAAGTTGGCGGTCTGATTCTCGGATCGAAGCTTCCGGTTAAACTCTGGGAACTGTTCGTGATTTTCCTGGAAAGAACAATTATCAGCTTACTGATCGTTTGCCCACTGGCACATCTTATTTTTTAATAGGAATTTTCTAACAAAACAAGTTTAGCACATGGTGTATTTTGTAGTATAGGGTATAGACCTAGAGGATATCATCGTACGTAACACATACTTCATCTCATTCGAGTACTCCACAGCCGCAAAAAAGCGAGGCGGTTTTAAAGCGGAGCCGCAGAGCGAGATGAAGTTTTTTTGCAATAAGGAGATTTAAATGTACGCACGCGCTTATGTAGAAATTACAAATATATGCAATATGAACTGCAGTTTTTGCCATGGTCATTCCAGGCAGCTGCGCCGAATGAGCAGAGATGAGTTCCAACTGGTGCTTGATAAGCTGCAGGGTCGGACTAAGTATGTTTATTATCATTTGATGGGCGAGCCTTTGACGCATCCATTGCTTCCGGAATTTATCCGCATGGCTCGTGCGCAAGGCTTTAAGTCGGTTCTCACCACAAATGGCACGCTCTTAGCAAAACATGGTGACTCCATCATTTCTGCGGCTCCCCATAAGGTTAGCATTTCCCTTCACAGTTTCGAAGGCGAGCAAGCACATCCAGCACAGCGGAGCTTGTCGCTGAATAGCGCGCAGGAAAACTCTGGGCAGACTGAAGAAGCGTATCTGAGATATATGGCCGAGACAGCAGATTTTGCGGAGAAGGCAGCAGATGCGGGAATAATCGTCGTATTCAGGCTTTGGAATAGGGGGCATGACGGTGGCAGAAATGACAGGACGTTCCAGTTCCTGAGGGAAAGACTTGATGGCGAGTGGGCGGAAAACACGAGGGGAATTCGCATTCGGGACAAGCTGCACTTGGAGTGGGGCGACAGATTTGAGTGGCCTGATGAGGAGGCAGAGATCCAGGGCGACGAGGTGTTTTGCTACGGGTTGAGAGATCACTTCGGGATTTTGTGCGATGGGACCGTGGTTCCGTGTTGTTTAGACAGCGAGGGCGTGATTGCGTTGGGGAATGTGTTTGAGGAGGAGCTTGATGCGATTTTGAGTTCGCCAAGGGCTGAGGCGTTGGTGCGTGGGTTTGAGTCGAGGACGGCAAGGGAGGAGCTTTGCAAAAGATGTGGATATGCGCAGCGGTTCGTCTAATAAAAATAAATTAAAAAATTAAGTTTCTCGTTTCGAAAATTTCGAAATTTAAAAAGTTTTTTCGGAGTGTGATTTTGAGTTCGTTTCGGCTTGATTTTATTTTCTTGGAGGATATAATGTAATGTAGATGAGTGCGATTGTCGGCCAATCTAATGGTGGGAATCGACTCGTACTGTTTTGGTAAAATCATCCTGAAATGACGATGAGAAAATGAGATGAGGTAAAAAAGATGGCAATGATTGATTTAAACAAGTATGGTATTACAGGTGTTACTGAAATTCTCCACAACCCTTCATATGAAGTGCTGTTTGAGGAGGAAATGAGACCGGAACTGACAGGTTTTGATAAGGGCCAGGTCAGCGAACTGGGTGCAGTAAATGTAATGACAGGTGTTTACACTGGTCGTTCTCCTAAAGACAAGTATATCGTAATGGACGAAAACTCCAAGGACACTGTATGGTGGACATCTGACGAATACAAGAATGACAACCACCCTATGAGTGAGGAAGTATGGGCTACAGTTAAGAATATCGCAAAAGAAGAACTTTGCGGAAAGAAACTGTATGTTGTAGACGCATTTTGCGGAGCAAACAAGGATACTCGCATGGCCATCCGTTTCATTATGGAAGTTGCATGGCAGGCTCACTTCGTAACTAACATGTTCATCGTGCCTACTGCAGAAGAATTAGAAAACTTCGAACCTGACTTCGTTGTTTACACTGCATCTAAAGCTAAGGTTGAAAATTACAAGGAACTGGGTCTGAATTCTGAAACTTGCGTAGCTTTCAATATCACTTCCAGAGAACAGGTTATCCTTAACACATGGTACGGCGGTGAAATGAAGAAGGGTATG
>CAZLJV010000153.1:0-3538 GCA_964559965.1 uncultured Oscillospiraceae bacterium
AGCAAGCAGTTCCTAGACGATTTTGGAGTAGAGCTTAAAGGAAAACTGGCCGAAATGGAAGAACAGATTTATGAATATGCTGGCATGAAGTTCAATATCAATTCGCCTATACAGCTGGGAGAAGTTTTGTTCGAAAAGCTGGAGCTTCCGGCAGGGAAGAAGACTAAGCGAGGATACAGCACTAGCGCAGATGTACTGGAAAAAATCAGACCGCTTCATCCAATCGTAGATGCAGTCTTAGTTTACCGAAATCTGGCTAAATTGAATTCTACCTATGTAGAAGGCATGAAGCCGCTTATCGGACAGGACGGCAGAATCCGTGCTCATTTCCAGCAAAACGTTACCGCCACAGGTCGTCTTTCCTGCACAGAGCCTAACTTGCAGAACATTCCTATTCGTCAGGAGCTAGGAAGGAAACTGAGAAAAGCCTTCGTGGCTACAGACGAGCACCATGTACTGGTGGGTGCTGACTATTCCCAGATTGAACTTCGAGTTTTAGCACACCTTTCAGGCGATGAGGTTTTAGTAGATGCCTTCAACAATGGCGAAGACATTCACAAGCTGACAGCATCCAGAGTGCTGGGCGTGCCTTTTGACGAGGTAACATCAGAGCAAAGAAGCAGAGCAAAAGCTGTAAACTTCGGCGTAATCTACGGCATGAGCAGCTTCGGTCTCAGCGAAGAACTGAATATTTCCCGCAAAGAAGCGGACGAATATATAAAAGAGTACTTCTTCAAACATGAAAAAGTAAAAACATATATGGACAATCAAATTGCATCTTGCAAGCTCAATGGATATTCTGAAACCATACTCGGCAGAAAGCGTATGATTCCTGAAATCGGTGCATCTAACTATATGGTTCGTCAGCTTGGCGAGCGACTGGCTATGAACACGCCTATACAGGGCAGTGCAGCGGATATTATTAAACTCGCCATGATTTCAGTATATCGCGAGCTGAAGGAGCGTTTCCCACAGTCAAAGCTCATCTTGCAGGTTCACGACGAACTTATCATCGACTGCAGAGAAGAAGAGGCGGAAGAAGTAAAAGAACTTCTTGTTCGAAATATGGAAGATGCGATGCAGCTTAAAGTTAAATTGGCGGCGGAATTAAATACCGGATACTCCTGGTATGACCTGAAATAGGAGACAGACATGAAAGTAATTGGACTTACAGGCGGAATTGGAACGGGGAAATCCACCGTGTCAGACTACCTGCGAAAACGAAATATCGCTGTAATCGATGCAGACGCAATTTCCCGGGAAATAACAGGCCCAGGCATGCCGTTGCTTAGGGAAATACGGATTTTGCTGGGAGATCAAGTGTTTCGGCCGGACGGCACCATGGATAGACAGCTTGTTGCCAGCAAAATCTTTGCTGACCAGCGATTACTTCGCGCCTACGAGGATTTAACTACGAAGGAGGTTGTTCGTCTTTGTCTGGAAAAAGCTGAAGAATATGGCCGGAATTCCGATGTCCCATTAGTCGTAATAGATGCGCCGCTGCTGTTTGAATGCGGTATGGACGCATATACCGATGAAACTTGGGTTGTGGATGTTCCCCAGGAGGAACGTATAGCTCGTGTGCTGAAGCGTGATGGGATTTCTCGTGAGGCGGTTATGGATAGAATTCGCAGACAGATGCCTGCCGACGAGAAGCGTGAGCGTGCGGATTTCGTAATAGATAATGGGGGAGACTTGCCGCATCTTTATGAGCAGGTGGATATACTGCTGGAAAGGGTAGAAAACGAAGGGTAGAATATGAAGGATATAATTGACAGACTTCTGTTTTATCTCAGCAAAACTTGGTTTATCATACTGATCGTACTTATTATACTGATCGGTGGTATTTCCAGTGTTGAGATTTATCGAGAAGAGGTGCTTAACATCGATCCAAATGTGGAATACAAGACTTCAGGGACGCTGAAACTTGCCTGTGAGCCTTTAGACACATTGAATCCTGTTTTGTCGCAGAGCGCAGATGTGTACCATCTTTCGAAGCTGATATATAACAGCTTGTTTGATTATGATGAAAATTTGAATGTGGCACCTGAACTTGTGGAAAGTTATACTGTGGATACAACTCGCGGTAAGGTGACGATTAAGCTCAAGGAAGGTGTAAAATGGCACGGCGGCGGTGAGCTGACGGCTAAAGATGTTAATTATTCGGTGGCTGCTTTTAATGCGGCAGGTAAGAAGTCGCTGTACTACGATAAGACTTCGCGCATAAGTTATGTTAATGTGCGTGGGACTTACGAGGCAGAAATTTACTTCAAGAATGCGTATGATGCGTCACTGGACGATTTGACATTCCCGATTTTGCCATCATCTCAGTATGCAACCGCATATCAGATGGCAAAGGCGAGCGATGATTTCAAGCCGATTGGTACGGGGCAGTATCAGTACCAGTCTTATAATTATCTGAAGCAGCTGAGACTGAAGCCGAATGATAAGTATTGGGGTGCTAAGGCGAGCAAAAAGCTGAAGGTTATGATTTTGCCGAATAGTGATTTAGCGGCTAATATGCTTGAAATTCAGTCTGTAAACTGCTATGTGGATACCTCGGCTGAGCGTAAGTCTACTGTAATTGATAGAAATTTCGTCATGTACGATATGGTATCTAACGAGGTTGAGTTCTTAGTTTTCAATCAAAAGAGCGCATTGATGAAAGATGTGTCCATGAGGCAGGCGGTGGCATTTGCTATCGATGAGCAGGCTGTGCTCGCCAACGGATATATGAGCGACGCTGTGCTGACGGATACCATATATTATCCAAACTTTTGCGGAGTGAAAGATGAGGGAGATGCTTACACATTCAGCCCGGAATCTGCTTCGAATATGCTGAAAGAGTTGGGATATGAAGACCGAAATAATGATGGTGTTTTGGAAGGTGAAGATGGAAAGGAATTGGAGGTTTCTATTGTAGTCAATAAGAAAAATGCGACTCGTCTGGCTGCGGCACGTGTAATTCAGAATAATCTGGAGAACATGGGAATAAGGGCGAATTTAGACGAGTTATCTTGGAAAGACTATGAGGCTGCTATCTCTGCCGGGAAGCACGATATCATCGTTACAGGTTATACTATAAATGAGCAGTATGACTTGAGAGAGTTCTTTAATAGAAAGAATTCCTGGAGGTATTATAATCAGGAGTTGCTTACGCTGGCAAGTGAGCTTGAAAAACTGCACACGGCAGAGGAGTATACTGAGCTGTATGCTGATCTGAAAAAGGCTTTAATCGAAGAGCTTCCTTACTATAGTCTTTGCTATAAGAAGATCGGTCTGGTGGGAATCGATGGTTTCGAGGCTGAAAAACTGCCTATGTTTAATGATTACTATCGCAACATCGACACTTGGAGCTGGACTTATGCAGTCACAACTGAAGATGATGCAGACGATGTTTCGGATTCAAACGCTAATGCAAAAGAAAATACAAAAGATGAAAAATCACAGACAGATAAATAACATTATTTGAAAAAAATCTTGTCTTTTCATTTTAGATGTGCTATAATCATATTGTTGCTTTTCAGTGTTGCTGAAA
>CAZLJV010000154.1:0-3518 GCA_964559965.1 uncultured Oscillospiraceae bacterium
GTGTTGAACTGCTTTCCGGAAGCACAAAAGCCAAAGAACGCCGAGAAATTCTGGAGGCGTTGGAAAGTGGGGAAATAGATGTTTTGGTGGGAACTCACGCAATAATTCAGCCAGATGTGAAATTCAACAAGTTAGGCTTGGTAGTTACCGACGAGCAGCACAGATTCGGCGTAAATCAGCGAGCTTTGCTGACGGAAAAAGGCGCAAATCCAAATTCTTTGGTAATGACTGCTACGCCTATTCCGAGAACACTTGCAGTTATCCTCTTTGGGGATTTGGATATTTCGGCTATCGATACCATGCCGGAAGGTCGCAGGCCGGTGAAAACTTATTTGCGATACAACGATTCTCGTAAAAAGGTCTACGATTTTGTGGCAGCGCAAGCAGCTGAAGGTCGCCAGTGCTATGTGGTTGCGCCTCTGATTGAGGAGTCGGAAGTGCTCGACTGTCGCTCGGCGGAGGAATTGTATGAGGAAATTTCCGCAAACTATCCTAAACTGCGTGTGGGGCTTGTTCACGGCGCTATGAAGCAGGACGAAAAGGATAAGATAATGCTTACCTTTGCAGCAGGTGAGATAGATGTATTAGTATCGACGGTAGTTATTGAAGTGGGAATTGACGTGGCCAACGCTACGGTAATGGTGATCGAAAATTGCGAACGATTCGGGCTGGCGCAGCTTCACCAGCTTAGAGGGCGTGTCGGCAGAAGCAGCCTTGCTTCTCACTGCATTCTCATTTGCGGCAAAGAATCTGAGGTCGCAGCTAAGCGTAATGCCATCATGGTCAGCTCGTCGGACGGTTTCGTTATCGCTGAAGAGGACTTGAAACTTCGAGGCCCTGGGGAGATATTCGGTACTAAGCAGCATGGCTTGCCGGAGCTGAATATCGCAGACTTAGTAAAGCACGTAGATGTGCTTGAGCGAGTGAAAGAGGTGGCAGAGGATATTTTGGAGGAAGATCCGTATCTTCGTGATGAAGAAAATCAGGTTCTCCGTCAGCGTGTCCAGAAGATGTTCGGCGAGAATATTCAGCTACAGCTTTAGGCGGTGCAGGCTCGGTGCATGAGTTCTGCGTGAAAAGCAAAAAGGGCAGTCTAAATCGGCTGTCCTTTTCGCCCCGTGTATATGTCGCAGACTTATACACTTATAGTTTTGTCAGCTGTTACTTGCCAGACAGCTGTCTTTCAGCCATTTCGACCAGTCTCTTGGTCATATAGCCGCCTACATAGCCGTTCTGTCTTGCAGTCAGGTTACCCTTGTCCTGCTGTTCATAACCAGCCAGACCCAGTTCGTTTGCAACTTCTGTCTTCAGGCTGTTTAATGCAGGCTTTGCGTTTACATTCATCTTATCCTGTAATGCCATATTTGTTCACCTCCTATTACGTTAGTATTGTTGCACAGTATGGCTTCTTTTATTACATGAAATAAATGGCTGGTTTGGTAGAAGGCTGGCATTGATTTTCTTGGCAAGATAGGGTAATATATATGTTAGGAATTTTGCAAGTTTATTTTATTTTAGTTTAGAGGTGATAAATTATGAGAATTGTAGCAGGCGAGTTTAAGGGCAGAAAGCTCGAAACTCCAGTAAATAATGATATACGCCCAACTTCAGAAAAGGTGAAGGAAGGTCTTTTTAGCAGCATTTCAGCTAAGTTATATGATGCGGTTTGTGTTGACCTGTTCGCAGGCACTGGCAACTTAGGTCTTGAGGCTATCAGCCGTGGTGCGAGCAAGTGCTATTTCGGCGATAACTCCAGAACAAGCGTAGAAATCATCAGACGCAATGTGGCTCACTGCAAAGCTGAAGAGTGGAGCACTGTATATTTTGGCGATTATGAGAAGGTTCTCAACAAAATCCATGAGCCTGTAGATATCTTTTTCCTCGACCCTCCTTACCGCGAGGGGCTTTACGAACATTGCTTCGAGCTGATTGAGCAGCTGCAGCTTTTGGCTGAAGATGGAATAATCGTGGCTGAACATGCTACTCGTGATGCTTTTCCAGATGAAATGGCTGGTTTCGTTAAGCTGAAGGATCGTAAATATGGTTCTCAGACTTTCAGCATTTATGTAATGCCTGAATTATAGTTGATTCTGCCTGGAAAATGTGATAAAATGTTACGCAGTCGCAAGGCTAATATAATTTATGACAGAAAGCACAGGGAAGAGAAGACTAATGGGGACAAAAGCATTGTATGCTGGTTCGTTCGACCCAATGACATTAGGCCATCTGGATATTATCGAACGAGCTGCTAATATATTTGATGAAGTTGTTGTAGGTGTTGTAGTAAATCTGGAAAAGAAGACAATGTTTACATTTGAGGAGCGTATGGATATGATCGCAGAGGCGACAGCGCATCTTCCAAATGTGTCGGTATCTCAGTGCCGCGGTCTTTTGGCTGATTATGTTAATCAGAATGGGTTTAATGTGGTGGTTCGCGGACTTCGCTGCATGAGTGATTTTGATAGCGAACAGTCTATGGCACAGCTTCATGAGCATCTTTATAATGATAAGGTTGAAACTGTATTTCTCATGGCGGATACGAAATATTCTTTCGTAAGTTCCAGCATGGCTAAGCAGGTTGTTTCTCTCGGAGGAAATGGGGAGATGCTGGTGCCGGAGAATGTTTTGAATAGGATGAAAGGAAGAGCGTACTGATATGGAAGATAATATGAAAGTATTAGAATTGCTTGAAGAGGTGGAAGATCTGGTTGACAATGCGCCTGGATTGCCGCTGACTGGTAAAATCATGTTGGATGCTGAAGAGGTTTTTCAGTTGGTGAGAGAGATTCGTCTCGCACTGCCGGATGATGTTCAGCAGGCTAAGTGGATTCGCGATGAAAGGGATCGTATCTTAGGAGAAGCGAGAACGGAATACGAACGCATTATCAAGGAGGCTAAGAAGCAGGCGGATTATCTGGTTGAAACTGATGATATTACTCTGCGTGCTACTAAGATGGCTGAGCAGATTCGTCAGGACGCTGAAACCCATGCCAAAGTTATGAAGATGCGTACTTATGATTATGTGGACAAGATGCTCTACGATATGCAGCAGAGAATGGAAGAATTAAATCTGAAATATTTCGGTGAAATGTATTCCAACCTTGAAAAAACTTTCGAATCCGTAAATACCATTCTGGCAAGCAACAGAGATGAGATGAAGGAGCTTGCTTACCGCACGCAGAACGACGTTGAGGGCGAGTAAACGATACTGGAAAGAATAATATTTTTTAATAGAGAAGGCGGCAGATGATGCTGCCTTTTTGATTTGTTTGTGATTGGTAAAATATGCGGATTTTTACATTCTTTTTTTGAATTTTCGTTTGATTTAGGTGGAAAACGTGTCGTATGTTGCGTTAAAGTACTTCGCAAGAAATGATGCTCTAACGAAAAAATAATAGATCTCAAGAGTGAACATTCCTCATCCGGAAACAAAAGCAGAACCCTTTCTGATGACATCATGATTACTTTAATGAAGCTGTACATAGTTTAGTTGAGAAATCCCAACAAATCAAGTATAC
>CAZLJV010000155.1:0-3402 GCA_964559965.1 uncultured Oscillospiraceae bacterium
GATAAAATCTTTAGGAGGGAAAAAAATGAAGAAGTTTTTATCATTATTACTCATCTTTGCTATGGTTTTCGCTTTCGCAGCTTGCGGTGGCGGTGAAACCGAAGAAAATGTAGACGGTGACAATGCAGTTGTAAGCTACGACGACATTCCAGACACTGTTGAATCTGAAGATGGTACATACCAGGTTGCCATGGTTACTGACGTTGGTAACTTAAAGGACGGTTCTTTCAATGAATCTACTTGGAATGGTTGCAAGAAGTACGCTTCCGACAACGGCAAGACTTACAAGTACTATGCACCAGCTAATGGCGACAAGGCAACTGACGCTGACAGAATCAAGGCTATGGACGACGCATGTGCAGCAGGCGCAGAAGTTCTGGTAACTCCTGGTTTCCTGCAGGCAACTGCAATCGAAGAAGTAGCAGCTAAGTATCCAGAAGTACAGTTCGTATTTATCGACGGCTGGGATATGGGTATGGCTAACGTTATTGGCGTTTCCTACAAGGAAGAACAGGCTGGCTACCTGGCTGGTTATGCAGCTGTAATGGAAGGCTTCACTAAGCTGGGTTACTCCGGTGGTGGCGGTGGTACAAACCCTGCTTGCCTGAACTACGGTTATGGTTATGCACAGGGTGCTAACGATGCTGCAGCTGAAAAGGGCGTTGATGTTGAAATGAGATATAGCTTCGAATATGGTGCTACTTTCCAGGATTCCCCTGAATTACAGACAATGTTATCTGGTTGGTATGAAGCTGGTACAGAAGTTATCTTCATGGCTGGTGGTAACATCTTCTACTCTGGCGTTGCTGCTGCTGAAGCAAACGAACAGTACATCATCGGTGTTGACGTTGACCAGAGCCCAGAATCTGAAACAGTTATCACTTCCGGTATGAAGGGTCTGGATACATCTGTAATCAAGACTTTAACTGACTTCTACACAGGCGGAGAACTGCTGTCTGGCGCATCTGTTCTGGGTGCAGCTGAAGACGCTGTAGGTCTGCCAGTAGACACTTGGTCCTTAGAAAACTGGTCTGTTGAAGATTACGAAGCATTATTCGCTAAGATTAAGGCTGGCGAAGTTGAAATTACAAGAACTGAATCTGCTGACCCAGCAACCTTCGATTTTGAACACGTAACATTCGTTAAGTAGTTTTAAAGAACGGAAAAAAGGTTTTATTTGAACCGAAAGAGGGGGAATTAAACGTTCCCTCTCTTTGTTTAATATCCCAATACAGAAATTTTAAAGGCAAGGAAGAATAGAGATGACATCGGAATACGTAATAGAAATGAACCACATCCGAAAGGAATTTCCGGGCATTGTGGCCAACGATGACATAACACTTCAGCTGAAGAAGGGCGAGATTCACGCACTTCTCGGTGAAAATGGTGCGGGTAAATCCACCCTCATGAGCGTCCTCTTCGGTCTCTATCAGCCCGAAGCAGGTGAAATAAGAAAAGACGGAAAAAAAGTTAAGATTAACAACCCTAATGATGCAACAGCGCTGGGAATCGGTATGGTGCATCAGCATTTTAAATTGATTGATGTATTCACTGTACTGGATAATATTATCCTCGGTGCAGAGACTACAAACAAATTAGGCTTCCTCAAGAAGAAGGAGGCAAGAAAAAAAGTACTCGAACTTTCTGAAAAGTACGGTTTGAAAGTTGATATAGACGCGAAGGTTGAGGATATCACTGTAGGTATGCAGCAGCGTGTTGAAATTCTTAAGATGCTGTATCGTGATAACGAAATCCTGATCTTTGACGAGCCTACGGCAGTTCTCACTCCGCAGGAAATTGATGAACTTATGGAAACTATGAGAGGATTCGCTAAGGAAGGCAAGTCCATCTTGTTTATCACGCATAAACTGAATGAAATTATGGCAGTAGCCGATAGAGTTACAGTTCTTAGAAAAGGTAAATATATCGGTACTGTAAATACTAAGGATGTTACTAAGCAGGAACTTTCCAATATGATGGTAGGCCGTCCTGTGCAGCTTGAAGTTCAGAAAAAACCTGCTCAGCCTAAGGAAACAGTCTTAAAGGTTGAAAATCTGACAGTTCCATCAAAGATGGGCAAGAATGATGCGGTTAAGAATGTTTCTTTCGAAGTTAAGGCAGGAGAAATCGTCTGCATCGCTGGTATCGACGGAAATGGACAGTCCGAGTTGGTTTACGGATTGACTGGTCTGGAAAAAGTAAGTGGCGGTAAGATTGAGCTTTGCGGTAAGGATATTACATCAGCAAGCATTCGCAAGAAGGGCGAGGCTGGTATGAGCCATATTCCTGAAGACCGTCATAAACATGGTCTGGTTCTGGATTACTCACTGGAACAGAATATGGTACTGCAGAAGTATCGTGATCCTCAGTTCCAGAATCACGGATTTATTAAGTTTGGTGAAATTCGTAAATATGCAGAGGGTCTGATTGAATCTTATGATGTAAGATCAGGTCAGGGTGCTATAACTGTATCTCGAAGCATGTCCGGTGGTAATCAGCAGAAGGCAATCATCGCTCGTGAAATCGACAGAGATCAGCCTCTGATTATTGCGGTTCAGCCTACAAGAGGTCTGGACGTAGGTGCGATTGAATATATCCACGGTCAGCTTGTTTCTGAACGAGATAAGGGTAAGGGCGTTCTGCTGGTATCCTTAGAATTAGATGAAGTAATGAGCCTTTCCGACCGTATCCTCGTTATGTACGAAGGTGAAATCGTCGGAGAGTTAGATCCAAATAAGACTGACGCAAATGAACTGGGTCTGTATATGTCCGGTGCTAAGCGACAGGGAAAGGAGGTAGAGTAGAATGCTTAGAATAGATCCTGATACAGGAAAAACTAAATGGTATAATACTGACGGTGCGAAATCCGTTATCTCTGCTCTGATCTCCGTTTTAATCGGTATGGCAGTAGGTTCTCTGATTATCATAATCGTAGGACTTATGAAATCAGATTTAACAACAAAGAGTATTTGGGACGGTATTCGTCTGGTATTCTTAGGTGTATTCAGTACCGGTAGAGATGGTGGGAACCTCTCCTTCGGTTTTGAACCTGTAAACTTTGGTAACATGCTGTTCCGTGCAACTCCGCTGATTATGACAGGTTTATCTGTTGCTATTGCATCTAAGACAGGTCTGTTTAACATCGGTGCTCCAGGTCAGTATCTGATGGGTACTGCAGGTACACTGACTATCGGCCATGTTTTAGGAAATACTGATTGCCCAGTATTCATCGCATGGTGTGCAGCATTTTTAGCAGGTGTCCTGCTGGGTGCACTTTGGGGTGCTATTCCAGGTGCATTTAAGGCCTTCTTAAATATCAACGAAGTAATTACATGTATCATGACAAACTGGATTGCTGCTAACTTAGTTACTTGGTGGTTTGATGCACATGATGTATTTAAG
>CAZLJV010000156.1:0-3397 GCA_964559965.1 uncultured Oscillospiraceae bacterium
GTCTTCACCACATAAATATCCTGTGCGGAATTCTGCAAAACATCCTTAACCACACCAATCTCCGGTGCATCAGGATTGTCGGCACGAAAGACTTTGCAGCCAATCAGATCGCGAACATAGAATGTGTCATCTGGAAGTTCGCGCAAGTCCGCTTCTGTAATCAAAATATCGCTTTCGCGCAGTGCTTCTGCTGCATTTCTGTCATCTACACCTTTCAGCTTCAGAATGACCATATCTTTCTGGTAGCGCACCTTCTCAATTTCGTAGACTTCTTCTTTCTTCTTCTTAGCTACGATAATCTGATCCAGTTCCTCAAAGCGTTCCTTATAGTCTGAAAAATGATAAACCTTAACTTCGCCTCGGAGAGCTACTGCGTTTACAATTGTACCGATTTTAATCTTTTCCACTTTTTCTCCTTTATATAACAGAACAGGCACATCTTTTACTTCCACTCATTCATGTCTTCCGTAAAAAAATGTGCCTGAAATTTGCTGCAATCGGCAGACCGCAATATTCCTCTTATTAGAGAAATTATTCTTTTACGATCTCCACTGTCACTTTTTTATTTTCTCTGGTTGCGGCAGCCTTAACAACAATACGAAGTGCCTTAGCAATTCGTCCCTGTTTACCGATTACCTTTCCCATATCATCGGGATCAACCTTCAGTTGAATCACTGTACCCTGACGAGTGGAGGATTCTGTTACTTCCACACATTCAGGCTTGTCAACTAGTGACTTCGCAATTGCTTCAACCAATTTAGTCATTCGTTTTCACCGCTTCCTTATTTCTATGAATTATTCGATACCAGCGTTCTTGAACAGCTTCTTTACTGTATCGGTAGGCTGTGCACCGTTTTCCAGCCACTTCTTAGCCAGTTCTGCGTTGATTTCGATAACCTTAGGTTCCTTCATTGGGTCATAGTAACCGATTTCTTCGATGAACTTACCATCTCTTGGAGCTCTGGAATCTGCAACTACTACTCTGTAGAAAGGCTTCTTGTGTGCACCCATTCTTCTTAATCTGATCTTTACCATTTTAATTCCTCCTTAAAATAATCCTCTGAATTTTCTGTTTTTCTTCATGAAGTTCGGATTGTTAAACTGCTTCATCAGCTTCCTTGCTTCATCATACTTTTTAATTAAACTATTTATCTTGCTTACCGGCTGACCGCAGCCTGCTGCGATACGCTTTCTTCTGCTTGCGTTGAGAATCGATGGATCCTTACGCTCTGCAGGAGTCATCGACTGAATGATTGCTTCCATCTGCTTGAATTCTTTCTCGCTCTTTTCCACATCATCATCGCTGACCTTACCGCCCATACCTGGGAGCATTTCCAGCATCTTGCCGATACCGCCCATATTTCTTACTTCGCCCATCTGTTCTAAGAAGTCTTCTAAAGTAAATTCATTCTTTTTCAGCTTCTTTTCCAGCTTGGCAGCTTTCGCTTCATCGTAATTTTCCTGAGCCTTTTCTATCAATGAAAGCATGTCCCCCATACCGAGGATTCTGCTTGCCATTCTTTCCGGATGGAACGGTTCAAGAGCATCGAACTTTTCGCCCATACCCATGAACTTAATCGGTCTGCCAGTTACCTTCTTAGCAGAAAGTGCTGCACCGCCACGAGAGTCACCGTCCATCTTAGTCATGATGATACCGTCGATTCCCAGCTTGTCATTAAAGCCTTCTGCTGCATTCACAGCGTCCTGACCTGTCAGTGCGTCCACAACAAGCAAAATCTCATGTGGCTTGACTGCTTTCTTGACTCTGACCAGTTCTTCCATCAGTTCTTCGTCGATTTGCAGACGACCTGCCGTATCGACAATCAGCACATTATAGCCACGCTTCTGCGCTTCCTGCATCGCTTCTAATGCGATGTCTTCTGCTACACGACTGTTTCTGTTTGTATATACAGGAACATCTACGCTTTTACCCACAACTTCCAGCTGATCAATCGCTGCCGGACGATAAATGTCACATGCGCAAAGCATAGGTTTCTTTCCCTGCTTTTTCAAATAGTTGGCAAGTTTACCGCAGGTTGTAGTCTTACCTGTACCCTGCAGACCCACCATCAGCAGAACTGTAAATCCGCTTGGAGAATATGTCAGCTTACTTCCTGTGCCACCCATCAGTGAAACCAGCTCATCATTTACAATCTTGATGACCTGCTGACCCGGAGTTAAGCTTTCCAGAACCTCAGCACCCATACACTTTTCTTTTACAGATGCTACGAATTCCTTAACAACCTTAAAGTTTACGTCAGCTTCCAGAAGTGCCAGTTTGACTTCTCGCATCGCATCATTGATATCGCTCTCCTTGAGCACACCCTTGCCGCGAAGTTTCTTAAAGGTGTCTTGTAATTTTTCGGATAAATTCTCAAATGCCATAAATTCCTCCGCTATGTTCTATTCATCCTCAAGACTTACTATAATGTTCTTTACATTAGCAAGTTTCTTGAGAATGGCTGCGTCAGTAGCCGCAGCGGCTATTTCGTCAATTTCTTTTTCTATTTTTTCTAATGCCTGATGAGATGTCATAAACTTCTCAACCAGACCTAATTTGCTTTCGTACTCTGTCAGAGACTGCTCTGCCTTTTTCAGTGTATCATGGACAGCCTGTCTGGAAATACTGAATTCTCCCGCGATCTCTGATAATGTCAGATTTTCTTCATGATACAGTGCCATAACCTGGCGCTGCCTCTCGGTTAGCAACTCACCGTAGAAGTCGTATAAAAGGCTTGTTTCCGCAATCTTTTCCATATCATTCATCTGCGTCCCACTCCTTTTTATCCTCTCATTTGAGGTGCATCAAGTCACACAACTTGACACCTTGAACAATATAACATAAAAATACCGCTGTGTCAAGTTTTATTTCTTGACACAACGGTAAATTTCACATATTTTTTTGATTGTTATTAAATTTTTTTAAATTTAATAATGAACTACCTTGATTTCATCATTTTTCACCATATCGATGAAAATTCTGCCAAGCTGAGGATCGAACTGAGTTCCAAGATTGCGCTCAATTTCCATAAGAGCATCTTCAACTGGCATCTTGTTCTTGTAAGAGCGTTTCGATACCATAGCATCAAATGAGTCAGCAATAGTCAGACATCTTGCGCTTACAGGAATATCTTCACCGGCAATCCCTCTCGGATAACCCTTTCCGTCAAATCTCTCATGATGACCCAAAACAGCAGGTATTACATAATCCAGTGAAGGAAGATGACGAATCATCTCAATGGAACGCTCCACATGCTGCCTCATAATAGAAAATTCCTCAGGAGTAAGACCTCCATTCTTTCTCAGAATTCCATCAGGAATACCGATTTTACCTATATCATGAAGCAGCCCTGCCTGTCTTACAATCTCCACATGATCCGCAGGCATACCTGCACGT
>CAZLJV010000157.1:0-3390 GCA_964559965.1 uncultured Oscillospiraceae bacterium
TAGCTCAAAACTCCACGTAAATTTCAAAAAATCGCATTTTGCGTGGAATACCTATCAATTCAGTAGGTAATCATAGGGATGGCAGACGAAGAAGATACTAAAAACATTTGAGCAGACAAAATGAGAGAGCTTTTTGTCTGCTCTCTCATTTTACAATCTCATTTCACCATTCATATATTTTCTTGGGCATTTTCTTTGGCAAATTTGTGGCACATTACGAAATGTCCTGGCGAAATTTCCACATTTTCTGGTTCGCTCTTGCTACATATATCCATAGCTTCCGGACATCTTCCGCAAAACTTGCAACCTGTGGTTTCAATACCGGCATTTGGCGTTTCACCCTCAAGTATTCTTCTCTTTCCCGTCAAAACTTTGCCTGGAACCGGCATAATATCTAAAAGTGCTTTGCTATATGGATGTTTTGGATTACTTACAATTTCATCAGCAGTACCGATTTCCATAATCTTTCCGAGATACATAATAGCAATACGGTCTGAAATCAACCACGCAAGGGAAAGATCGTGAGTTATAAATAAGTATGCAACACCCTTCTTATCACGTTCTTCGAGCATCATCTTCACGATACCAGTTCTTATACTCGCATCCAGCATCGAAACAGGTTCATCGGCAACAACAAACTGTGGCTTCATTATAAGCGAACCTGCTATGGCAGCTCTTTGACGCTGTCCACCCGACAGTTCGAAAGGTCTGCGGTACATGTAATCTTTAGCCGGAACCAGTCCCGCTCCTTCTAAAGCCTCTTCAATCCGAGCATTTCTTTCTTCCTGAGTCTTTACAAGCCCATTTACATCGAGTGGCTCGCCAACAATATCCGAAATATATTGTCTAGGATTCAATGCCTGATATGGATCTTGATATATCATCTGCGCATTTCTTCTGAACTCGGATAGATCCTTTTTGCCTACCATCTCCTGTCCGTTAAATATAATGCTACCTTCCGTTATTGGTGCAAGCTGAAGTATAGCCTTACCAGTAGTCGTTTTACCCGATCCTGATTCACCTACTAGCGACAAAATTTCACCTTTTCCAATTTCAAAACTTACACCATCAACTGCCTTCAGTGTTTGAGTTTTGCCAAGCAGCGATGATACAAGTCCTTTTTTCATCTGGAAATGCACTTTTAAGTTTTTTACTTCCAACATTTTTTCTGACATTCTACTCATCGCCTCCTTCACACAAATGGCATGAAACAAAATGTTCCTCCCCTACCTGTATGTATTTCGGCTCGTTCTGGGAACAAACTTCAATCTTTTCACTGCACCGCGGGCAGAATCTACAGCCATCAGGCGGATTCACTAAGTTAGGAGGATATCCTGGAATACCATCTGGAATTATGCGTTCCTTACTTGTTATGTTTGGAAAACATGCCAAAAGTTTTCTTGTATACGGATGCATCGGATTATTGAAAATGTCATCAACAGTTCCCATTTCTACAATTTTCCCTGCATACATAACCGCAATCTTATCGCAAGTTTCACTTAGAATTGAAAGGTCATGGGTAATAAGTATCATACCCATATTAAGCTCTTTTCTAAGTTTTTCCAACAGTTCAAGTATTTGCGCCTGAATCATAACATCAAGAGCCGTCGTCGGTTCATCACCAATTATTAATTTAGGGCTGCAGGCTAATGCCATAGCTATCATAGCTCTCTGCTTCATACCTCCTGAAAACTCATGAGGATATTGCGTAACCCTTTCTCTGGCGATTCCTACCATTTCAAAAAGATCACCAGCACGCTCCCACGCCTGAGTTTTACTCATCCCCTGATGTAATATGCATGCTTCAGCAATCTGCCAACCAACCTTTTTTACAGGATTAAATGCATTCATAGCTCCCTGAAATATAATTGAAACATCCTCCCAGCGATGCTTTGAAATCTCTTCTTCACTCATGGTGCTGTAGTCCACGCCTTCCAGCAAAATCTGACCACCCTCCACTTTACCTTCCTTCGGCAAAAGTTGACATATCGAAAGTGCGGTTGTCGTCTTCCCGCATCCTGACTCGCCTACTAAACCAAGGCACTGACCATAATCCAACACGAAAGACACTCCGTCTACAGCTTTTGCCTTACCTTTAGATGTCGTAAAATATGTTTTTAAATCCTTTACTTCCAATAAATGCATATGCTGACCTCCTATCTTTCTTTGAGCTTAGGATTAAGAATTTCATCAAATGCATAACCCATTAAGGTAAAGCCTAACGCTACAACAATAACGCATACACCTGGTGTTATAAAGTACCACCAAGCACCTACCGTCATAGCACCGGTGCTATAAGCATCATTAAGCATAGTTCCCCAACTTGGATTAGTCGGATCTCCCAATCCCAGGAAAGCGAGCGATGTTTCCGTTAAAATAGATGATGAAACTATCAATATCGCCTCTGCAAAAACTAATGGAAATACATTTGGTAAAATATGCTTAATCATTATATGCCATTTTCCAGCGCCTAACGACCTAGTTCTCTCTACATACTGTTGTTCCTTTACAGAAAGCGTCTGTGCACGAATTATACGCGCTGTACCGCACCAGCCAGTTAAACCTATCACTAATATTATATTCCACATGCTGTTACCCAGTATAGATGCAAGCACCATACAGAACGGTAGCCATGGCAACACCAAAAAGAAATCTGTGATTCTCATTAAGAATGTATCAACCCATCCTCCTAGGTAGCCTGATGAAATTCCTATCAAAGTTCCTAACAACATTGCTATAAGTGTAGCTGTTAGACCTACAAAAAGTGAACTTCTCGATCCATTTACCAGATAAGCTAATACATCTCTTCCTAAGTTGTCAGTTCCAAGCAAGTGATCCATAGATGGGGCATTGAATATTTCATCTCTGGAAGTTGCTATATCTGTAGTTTTAAATGGCATAAAAATAGGCCCAAATATAGCCATAATTGCAAAGAAGCCAATTATTATTATTCCAACTCTTGCCATCTTATTTGACCATACTTCTTGAAAAAAATCTTTTGTTTTTACTCTGCGGAGGTTTCTTCTTAACTGCTCCGAATCATATCGTCTGCCCATATTTAACCTCCTAATTTTTAACTCTTGGATCTATAAATCCATATAATACATCCATGATAAAGTTTACTAATACAACTGCAACTGTTGAAACGAAGAAGCAACCTTGAAGTACTGGATAATCTCGACGATTAAGTGCCTCATACATTAATTGTCCTAACCCCTGCCAGCTGAATAATGTCTCAAGCTGAATAGCTCCGCCAAGTATTGTCGCTATATTAAGTGCAATAATCGTAGCCATAGGAACCATCGCATTCGGAATAGCATGATGAAGCAATATATATTTTGTCGAAAAACCTTTTGCTCTCGCTGTGTTTATATAGTCCTCTGTCAATAT
>CAZLJV010000158.1:0-3385 GCA_964559965.1 uncultured Oscillospiraceae bacterium
CAGCTACTTGATGTGCTATATTTCGCATGTCACCCACACGATAATTTAGACTATCATAATTCCGACCATCGAGAAATCGCCCCGATGCATTTGCATCAGGGCGATTCCTCTTCTTGTTAGCGAATCATTATGTATAGATGGTTAGGAAGTATGTTTTACTCCCTAACAAACCCCACCGGTCCGTAAATTGGTTCATACCATACACGCACCGTGCGGTGGTTGTTCTCAGTTATTAAGGCTACAGGAACTTTTCGGGTTTCTGTATCTGCCTTTACGCCGTCCATCCAGAACTGGTTTGCACCCCAGTGGTGAAGTACCAGCTCTTGGTCACGGAATTGCAGCTTCCACTGACCATCAATGCAGGCTTTGCTTGCGCCTTCGCAGCTGCCATCGGCTGCATCTTCAATGCGGCTAAGCACCAGTTTGCCATAGCCTGGACTTAGGTATGTGCCTGCCCACGCTTCTAAGCCGCAACCTGAGTCACCAGCGGCAGCGTCCTCTCCAGCAGCGAAGGCTGTGCCTTTCAGCTGCGGATTCAGTACGCCGATGGTCTGGTCTACAAAGCAATCGGTATATTCGCTCAGGGAAGGAACGTCCTGAGCACTGATACCGAATCGGTCAAGCCACTGGTGGTCTGCGAATCCCAGCAGCGAGTCAATAATCGAGTAAACGATAGGATAAAATACAGAATTTGCAGGGCAATGCAGGTTCATCAATATGGCGATGCCTAAACCGTGCTCCGGCATAAACGTCTGAATGGAACTATATCCCTCAATCTTGCCAGTGTGCTTATGGAAGGTTTCGCCGCAGTAAGTGCCCACACGCCAGCCTAAACCGTAGCCGTCGCAGGTATAGCAGTCCGTATCAGGACGACCTGGATCTAAATATGCAATCTGAGGTTGGTGAATCTGCTTAAAGAATTCGGTCGGAATCAGCTGCTTTCCGTCCTCAGTCTTGCCGCCACGAATCTGGAAATTCACCCATTTAAGCATATCCTTGATCGTAGTATTTACAGTTGCAGCAGGACCAGCCATATCCATATTCCAAAACTGCAGTTTCTCAATCTGCCCGTTTTCCATCATTTGATATCCAAAAGCGTGATTTGGATCCGACTCAATCCCAGCAGCCACACAGGTGGTTCTGTCCATGCCCAGCGGCTCGAAAATATATTTTTTCATCAGCTCAGGCCAGCTCAGCCCCGATGCACACTCTGCCACATAACCGGACAGCGCATAAATCAGATTGCTGTACTGCGACACTTCCCTAAACGGCTTGTTTGAAGGAAGGTAGCGCATTCTCTTCGCCATGGCCTCCCTGCCTTCTGGCTCCGGCCACATGATATCGTATCCTGCCACTCCCGTTCTATGGCAAAGCATGTCTCGCAGTGACATTTTTTCTCTCGCCTCAGGGTCCCACATTTGCAGTTCTGGTGCGTATGTAGTCACCGGCTCGTCCAAATCCAGTATGCCCTCTGCCGCCAGAGATACTATCATGGTTGCGTTCATAGCCTTGGTGCATGACGCTATGCAAAACAGAGTGTCCTCATTAAACTCCAGTTTTTCTTCCTGATCGCGCCAGCCAAAGCAGGCAATTTCATCGGGTTCACCATTTCTGATAACGCCAATGGCCAGACCAGGAATTTTCCAGTAGTCTATTATCTTTTGAATCATCTCTGTATCAATTACTTTAGTCGAATTCATTTTCGCTTAAGCCCCTTTCTGCTGCAGCGTATTCTGTAGCCCTATCTATTCTCTTGCCATAGTATATAGCAAAATCTGTGCCATCAATGCTGTAATTTTATGCCAATTTACAGCCCTAAATGTACTGAAAAAAGTGCATGATTAAAAGGATTAATAGGATTATTTTTGACTTACCCTTGCTTTTTCGTCCTTAAAAATCCTATTAAATTGTATTTTACTTTTTCATCTCTTTGCGATATAATACAAGGAGTTGAAAGAAAACTGTAAGGAGCAGAAGACTTTGAAACAAATTTGCGTAATTTATGAAAATTGTCGAGACAACTATGATGCTATCTTGGACAATCAACAGACTTTAGAACAACTCTTCGGAGACTTAGTCAGTGTAAAAAATTATGACGTGTACGAACTGCAGGAGGAGGAGATTTTGGAGGGTGACGCTTTCCTTATTTCTAATCAGATGCTGCTTTCGTCTCTTCGTCATCATATTTTAGATTACAAAAAAGTAATCCTTATGGAGCGCAGTATCCAGAAGCATGCCATGCCGGAGATCATGAAAATACCGGCGGATGAGGATACTTTGGTGGTAAACGATTCTTATGCCAGCAGCTCCGACACCACATATCAGCTTTATGAGCTTGGGATTAACCACTTGAATTTAATTCCATTTGACAGTGCGCTAGAGGGCAGCGGCATTTATCGCAACTTGCGGTATGCCATTACTACGGGGGAATCTTCTTATGTTCCTTCATATATTCCTAATATCATCGACTTGTCCTATCGAATTATCGGTGCTTCCACCATACTTCGACTGATTAACTTGCTTCAGCTTGATATGGATCGAATGTTATATAAGCTGAATCCGTATATGAATTCTTTCGCCATGGTGGATTTGGGTTATCACAGCAATTACAGGGACAGTTTTTTGAAGAACATGATGCTGGACCTTATCGTAAAGGATTCCAATGATGCGATTTTGGTCGTGACGGACACTTGGCGTCATGTCTATTCCAACGAGCAGGCAGGAAGGATTTTGCACCTTCAGATTACCGGGGACTTAATGCTGCCAGGGTATATTGATGATGATTTGGAGGCTTCTCTGCGCAAGTGGGAGGACAACAGCTTGGTGGATATTCAGGGCGAGCAGTATGTGGTTCACAAAACTCCGCTTTACATGTCTGATGAATTGACTGGTTATTGCTTCACCTTCCAGGGCGAAAAGAACTTGCGTCAGATGGAAATCAACTTGAACAGCCACCTGCGAAAGAAAGGACTTTACGCGCAGCACACTTTCCATGACATTATTCACACATCAAAGATCATGGACGACTGCATCAGTCTGGCTCGTCAGGCTGCGGACACGGATCATACCGTTTTGATTCGAGGTGAAAGTGGTACTGGTAAGGAGCTTTTGGCGCAGTCAATTCATAACTATTCCTCCAGAAAATATCAGCCGTTCGTGGCTATTAACTGTGCGGCACTGCCTGAGTCTTTGCTGGAATCTCAGCTCTTCGGTTACGAAGAAGGTTCCTTCACAGGCGCGCAGAAAAAAGGTAAAGCCGGTCTCTTCGAGCAGGCTCATTTAGGCACTATTTTTCTGGACGAAATCGGCGACATTTCGCCTAACTTGCAGTCTCAGCTGCTTCGTGTTTTGCAGGAAAAGCAGATTATGCGTATCGGCAGTGACA
>CAZLJV010000159.1:0-3343 GCA_964559965.1 uncultured Oscillospiraceae bacterium
GGCATATCCCCCTCTGATAGTTTTTACAAGATGCTTAGGGTAACATTAAAGATTTCGCAAGGCTTCTGCCCGCTCACTTGGCACATTTCACATACTATGATCTTAAAATTTGCTGTTTGCATCTTTATTTCAGTTCGGGACTTTCCCCTCCCGACTACAATATCATTCTATCAAACAAGGGATGTTTTATCATGGAAAAAAAGTTGCGAACAGCATCATTGCCCGCATTTTTTGTCATTTTTTCTTTGTTTCACAAGCCGAGCTTTAATTAAATCGATAAAACGATCCGGTCCAGTCACCTTTACCATAGGTCCAAAGGAAAGAATTCGTATCAAAATCTCTGTTTCGTCATTCTTATCATAAGCAATCCTTATCTTGTACCGATTTTCGTCTATTCTTTCAGCTTCTTTCTTAAAATGCGCAAAGTGCAGCAAAACACGCTCTAACGCATTTCTTTCATCAACTAATTGAAATTCAACTGTCCTTTCACCTTCGCCACTTCTCGTTTTTGTTATCGGCTCGTATTCACCTTCATATGGCTCGCAAGAAATAATTCTTCCTAAATTAATCGTGTTCTCATGGCTTCGCACAGCGCCTATCAATCGAAACTTATCATCTTTTTCCGAATACTCTAAGCACTCTGGCATTACAACTACTCGCAGGATACCCTTTTTCCGATTTTTTATCGCGATCTCTAAGGGGTATCTATTACGCATAGCATCCAATATGAGCCTAAAATTTCTTATATACTCAGGATTCTCATAGCAATCACCATCTGAATACTTATCGAAAATATAATAGTCTTCCGCAGTAAACAAAGGTTGCACATCCTTCAGCCCACAAGTTCCATCGAAGCTAATCTCATCACCGAACAATTTCATTCTCGGATCTAAAGATATAGATTTTAACCATCTCTTCTGAAGTATACTCAGAGGCATGCTAGGAATATTTTTTATAGGTGTTGTTCCATCTTTCTTAATCAGCTGCCATCTTTCTTCATCAATCGACGATTCAATATTCAATATGCTTTCACCGAAGGCGTATTCATTAACTAAATCCCGTAGCTCGCCTTTTTCCAGCGGATGATCGATTGCCCTTTCTATAATTTTAGCCATCGTATTGTAATATGCACCATATATCTCGCTAAAAATCATTCTTCGCCACCGCCTTCAATGCCATATAACTCATACATCGCCTCTAAGTCAGCCTTAAATCGCTTCTCCAAATTGGAATCAGAGAAATGTATGTCGGTAATTCTGCAAATAAAAGTCCTAATCCACGGAACAAGCTCACTGGCATCATAAACATCAGCCGAAAACCTGCTTTTATATTTACCTAATCGCTCAACTCTGCCGCAGCGTTTTTCTCTCTCCAAACGCTTATGTATGAATTCTTCGTTTGGCCCATATGTGACGGTAAATTCCACATGCTCAATCCCGCTCCCAGATGAACCTTCGGTGCACACACCCCACATGTGAGTAAGCATGCTATTGAGTGCATTACGATATTCTTGGAAATTGGCACATTCCTCTTCCATCTTTACAGATACAATATTATCGATTCTGTACTGTGTAATCTTCTTAAATTCAGGCGAATAAGCACACAAATACTGCCTGCCATTTTGAACGCTGATAAGAATTCGAATCGGCACCACATGATTTTCTGACAATCTGTCTCTGCTGCGATTCAACACCTCGATCTTGACAGTTTTATTCTGATTCATAGCCTCAAATAGCTGCATCAAAATCTGACTATCCAATGCATTTGTAATATAATGGTGCTTAAAGTAGAAATAGTCTTCGTGTTCCGGCAGTTTATCTACCAAAAATGAACCTATCACACCGCAAGGCATTACTTCCGAAAAGAAATCGAGTGTACATTCATCGTATAAAATACTATTCTCAGTCCTTCTGTAATACATAGTTTTTCCTTGCTTTTCAGAAACAAGAAGTCCTTCATTTACATACTCCTTCAATTTCTTACGAATCGTAGACTCATCGAAGTAACGAGGCTCTTCAAATTCAGAAAGGAAATCATCAATTTTCTCCACAATCTCGCTGACCGACATGGAAATATCCGGTGCAGATAATATATCGAATATTATAAAATGCAAAGTTATATCGCCATCGGTAAAACTCTTCGCCTTCCACGCCTTGTGCAGAGGGTTATGATTGGACAATCTGCTGTCGATAGATATGAATACATTCTTTCCTTCCTGCGTCTGGCGAAATTGCATATTCTCACCTAACCAGCTTTCTATTCGCCTGCGCTCATCATCGTAGGAACGCAAACTCTTTTTATCATATTCTTCACGGCTCTTAAAGCCATATACATAAAACTCGCGCATATAATCACGAATCTTGTTAAAATTCTTTATAAGTTCACTGTAAGCCATATGCACTATTTTCTACTTAATATTTTCCACTTAATATTTCCCAGCTATCGCATTCATAAAAGCCTCGTAGTTAGTCGTTTCACGTGCCGAGTGATATACGGCATATTCGATGGCATCGAAACAACTCCGATACTTTTCTGTAAACTCAGCGAAGACAGATGCAACTAAATCGGGCGGATTTTGAAAAGCACCACAGCCAAAAGCACCGAGAATCAGTACCTCAGCATCATTAGCCTTGGCAACCTCGAAAATTCTTTGAATCCTGCATTCATGAAGTTTTTTCAAATCCTCGCGAGTAATTTCTGCCATCTTCGAGCCTGCATTTGGATTCATCGCATTGCTTGGAATTCTTCTCAAATTTGGTGCGGCACATGTAATCACATCCACATCCCACCATTCATTTTCCGGTAAAATCGCCGGGAAGTCTATATCCGACTTAAACACCTTCACTTTCGGTGTAAAAATGCAATCGTCGTTATATAGCGGATTGTCTGCACTTCTGTGCGGAGCATAAAATCCATTCCACATCGCTTTCGTATTAAGGCAAGGGTATAAGGTGCTGCATCTGCATATTGCCTCTTCCTGAGCAGAAGAACCGTGAACCACACCACCGCCCGGATTTGTAGCCGAAGCAAAATTTAGAACACACACCCTTTTTCCCTGCTTCGCATAGTATTCAGAAGCCTCAAGCGTACGCTTTCCCGATACGATTACCTCGCCATCACGTGCTTCGCGCCCGCACTCTGAAACTGCGTCCGCATCATCACACACCGCATCGCTCTCTAAAATAAGTTTCTGATGCCCAATAGATTTTTTCACAGCAGCTTTCAAAGCTGCATCCGTCTCGTACATATGCTTGGTATCTGCGAAAATCTCCGCGTTCTTTTCTCTTTTATTTATCATCTTCGCCCCCTCATCTACCACTAATTATAGCGAACACATGTTCGT
>CAZLJV010000160.1:0-3257 GCA_964559965.1 uncultured Oscillospiraceae bacterium
ATCGTACTGATCACCATTAATGTCTTTTTCATAAGTATACTGAGTAGCTGTAACAGTTATAGCGATTCCATCGATAGAAAGGCCCTGATACTCGTTGCCAGCATCTTCTTTCATATGACCGGCAATCTTAAGGATACAGCCTTCTTCATCTCCACTGAGTATAGGCTTACCCTCCCAAGAATTGTATCCCGGTGCCATCGTAACTCCTGATAAGGTACCCCAATCTCCTACCGGAGTTGTAACCTTCCATTCAATAGCCTCATTGAGTTTTGCATCGCCGTTGATTCCGGAAATAGTAACGCAATACTTAAGTGCAAGATTACCCTTGTTCACGATTCTCAGAGTTGGCAGTTCATATGTACAGCCTGGTTCCCAAAGGATGTCAGTTCTGTTGTCTGCTGCCTTGAAGTTCAGTGTCTGACCTTCTGCATCAACCCATTCATTGTTTACTAACATTTCCAGACCAACATCTAAATTACCAGCCTGAATCTTGTTTACTGATGTGCTTGCAGTATCAGTAAACCACGCGAATGTAGTTCCAACCAGCATTGCAATGCACAGAACTACTGCTAACACACTTGAGCATAATGCTCTTTTAGTAGTTTTACTATTTGCCATTGTTCCATTCCTCCTTTTCAATTTCTTTTCAATGACATTATGTAATCACGATTTCCGTGTTTACAACGAATTTTCATCGGCACCTTCCGAAGCCTGCACTGCAGCCTTTTCCTGCTGCTTCTGACTTTCAGCAATCGCCTTTTTCATCTCCATGAGCTCAGCCATCATTTTTTGAGCCTCAGCCCTTTCAGCCGCTATCTTATCCCTTTCGACCTGCATTTCAGCCTGCTGCTCTTCCTTATATTTTCTGAACAAGCTGATGCAGCGAATACCTTCCATCAAAATCAGAATCAAAAACGGAATCAAGATGCACACAATGTATCCTGGCGTCGTCTTCAAAAACTGAAAGAACTTACCTACTTTAGGAATATTAAACTCATACTTGCCAATTACAGATTCATAAGTTACTATAGTTTCATCATCCGTGTCGGTAGTCGTACCGTAAGTTACAAATCCCGGATTTCCTTCAGCATCTGTTGTCAGCATGCGAATCTTATGAGTCACAGTCTCGCCGAAATTCATGGTATTTTGCGAAGTGTAAGCGATGATGTCTCCTTCCTGCAGCGTCGTCGGATCCACGTCCTTCACCATCACCAAATCCCCCGCATCAAAATCCGTCTTGCTCATTGAGTCCGACAGAACGATGAATGCTTTATACCCGAAGATGTCACGGTCCGACCTATCGAAAGTCGAAACCGAAACGATGGTGAAAATCATCATACAAACCGCAAAAGCCACAAATGCCCACGTGACAATACTTCTAATTACTCTCAAAATCTTCATTAATATGCTCCCTCTCAACTACTTTTCTTCTTTATCTTCCTCATCAGGATCTGATCTCAAATACAAATCGAAATAGCAGTCATGACAAAGTTGCCCGCTGCCCATGACATACATATGCCGCTCCTCGATTGGTGTGTCCTTCGCCACACCAGTATCTCCTCCACAAATCACACACTTGTCATTAGTCATGTCGTCACTCACTCCCTAATCAAATAATTTGTTCGGATTATTCTTAGTCTGCACAGCATCCGCGCTTACAGTAAATGACAGATTGCGATTGTATGCCTGGTGTCCAGTCCCACTCGGGAACGTGAAATATGCAGTCAGCGTCCGCTTCTCTCCAACCTGCAAAACATCATCTGCCGCACTTACTTTTTCTCTGCTCAGTTCTTTGGTTGTTCCGCTGTACAGAACTTTTTCTCCATCTTTTATTGTTATCTGCAGTACATCCGCAAGTCCGCCTGTCACATTGGAAAAATACAGTTTATAGTATACTGACCATGTACTGTTATTTTCTATAAAGAAATCTCTTTTCACCGTCATTCCCGGACTGAATGACATCTGGTTTTCGTATATTACTGGCTTCCCGTCGTTTAGATTAATGTCTACAATCCCTGTATGAAACAGATTGTTATCAACAGAAAGAGTCGCCCACACCAGCGCAAATGTAGTGATGCACAAACAAATGGAAAGAACAATTATGGCTATTATGCCGCCAGTTAATCTTTTCGCTGTTTTGCTGTTAGACATTTGGCTTGTCCTCCTTTTCCTTGTCATTATCTTTTCTATCTTTTCTGTGGCTTCTATTTATTACAACGCAAACTCCTACAGCTATAACTGCAATCAAAGCCCACAGCACTATGTTCGAATCATCACCGGTCTTACCCAGTATGCCCTGTCCGTCTTCGCCGTCTGCATTTTCGCCGTCGATGTCGCTATTGCTGTCGTCTCCGTCGCCGAAGATTCCCGGCAAAATTCCCGGCAGCTTGCCTGGTTCTTTATCCAAGTTGTCTTCGTCGCTTTCTTCTATCCACCACTTGAAATCTGCTTCAAGGGACTTATTCTGATACTCGTTGCCTACGGACGTGCTGAGAGAAACGCGCACTTTGTAAGTTAAATCCTGGGTAGTCGGATTTTGCGAAGTCAGAACATATTTCACACTCTCGTCCATATCTTTCATCAAGCCGTCGTACAGCGTTTCGCCGCTCGTCGGCAGGGTCACGCGTATGCGCATCACTTCGGCTAACTTTTCACTGCCTTCGTGCAGTTCGGCCTTGAAGTGGACGGTTACACTGTCGTGATATGAAACTTGCACTATGTAATCCTTGGTCTTTCTGTCACCGGGGAACATATTGCTCATTACGAAAGGTTCAGCGTCCTCAGAATTTTTATTAGAAAAAACTATGTCTGCAGGCTCACTGTTATCAGCGGCTGCGCTATTTGTTCCTACGCTGTCAGCATCAGGTCTGTTTGCATTACTAGCATCATTGGTTTCATCACTTTTCTTGTCTGAAGTATTTAATTTAACAGGTGTACCTGTATTGCCGCTATAGCTCAAACCATCAGCATCAGCTGTATTATTTCCTCCATCAGACTCATCATTGTCGACAGTACTGTCATTACCATTATCGTTAGACAAGTCATCTTCAGACGAAATCAAGTTATCTGATGCTCCAACTTCTACATAGTTATCATCATCTGAAAAAAGTCCGTCTTTTGCAACAATTTTTGCAAGAGCAAAAAGACTTATCACCAGCAGTATTGCTAAAACTGCGATTACTACTTTCGTTTTATCTTTCTTTTCTTGTGTATTCGTATTTTCCTTCTTCTCCTGATCCATCACTGGAAATCCTTTC
>CAZLJV010000161.1:0-3248 GCA_964559965.1 uncultured Oscillospiraceae bacterium
GCTTCGAACCACGGAACCGAAAGGATGTACAATCATGCCGCCAGCGTCCTTTATGATTTTTGCATCGCCATTTTTAATTCCCAGTGCCGCCGGCAGCATCTCAATTAGACGCGTATCCATGCAAGTTACGATTGCCAGCTTGCGATCTGGATATTTGCTCGTTTCATAAGTTTTTGCACGGCCTTCCTTAACGAACTGTTTGTTGTATTCTAAAATTTGATCAATCATTTTTTCCTCCTTATTTTCGCAGTGAGGCAGGGGCGGGGCGTGCAGTCGCACGCCCCAAGGCGGCCCGCCGGGCCGCCTGAGGGCAACCGCCAGGGCGGTTGCTCTCGCCCTTTCTGCAAGCGCAACGGCTGGGCTGCCCAGGGACAGTCAAGGGCGGTCGAGGGCGGCCTGAGGGGCGGCCCTTGGCGCGCCCTGCAGCGGCCGCCTGCGCCTACTCCACCCGCTCCAGTTTAGCGCGGAATGTAATCGTTCTTGGCGTATCCACGTTGTCGAACTGAATCAGCCAAGCCTTTTTATCAATGTCAATATCTAAGATTTTGCCGAGGCCGAAAATCGGGTGACGAACCCGGTCGCCCGATTTTATGGCATTGTCACCGCTGCTGTCATGCAGGAACCGCTCTGATGCCTCGATGTGGGACTGAGCCGCACGCAAAAGTCCTTCCGGCGGCTTGCTGGTATATTCCAAATTCTCCTCGCCGATGTCGTCTAAAAATCTGGACGGAAATCTCGGGGAACTGTCGAAATTTCGCCCCTCCGACTCAGTTAAAAACAGCGCCTTCTCCGCACGGGTCAGAGCCACAAATGCCAATCGCCGCTCCTCCTCCATGCCTTCAAGAGTGTTGATTTTTCTCGACGGAAAAATCCCCTCGTTCATTCCGCAGATGAAAACATAAGGAAATTCCAGACCCTTCGCCGTGTGGACAGTCATCAGCTTGACCTTGTTCCCAGTATCATCCACATCCTGATTCGTCAGCAGCGCCACATGGGACAAATAATGCTCCATGGTACATTCCTCGCCGCAAGTCACCTCATACAGATGCACCGCCTGCTTCAGCTCAGCCAAGTTGTCAAGCCGCTCCTGACTGCCTTCCGTCCGCAGCATGGCCTCGTAGCCGCTCCAATCCAGAATTTCCGTCAAAATCTCCGAAACCGGCCTTTCCTGGCATCTCCGAGTCATTTTTTCGATTAGGTCTATGAACGCCTTAGCCTTCGTTCCACGAAACAGCTCATTACCGTCCTCCACCGCCCGCACCAAAGCATCATAAAGCAAGCACCCATTCTCCTGCGAATACTCTGTGAGAAATTCAATCCTCCGCTGCCCCAAATTCCGCTTCGGCACATTGCAAACACGCAAAAATGACAAATCGTCCCGATACGCCACCATCCTGAGATAGCTAATCGCATCCTTAATCTCGCCACGCCCAAAAAACTGCACGCCGCTGTATATTGTATACGGAATCTTTGCCTTCATCAACGCATCCTCGATGCCGCGACTCACATAATGCGCACGATAAAGCACCGCCATATCCCGAAAATCCACGCCGCTCTCATTAAGCTCCTTCATCTTCGCCGCAACCCACTCAGCCTCGTCCGCCCCAGTCGCACCATGATGACACAACACCCTCGGCCCTGAAGGAAGAGTTGGGAGCAAAGATTTTGCTAAGCGATGTTTATTTCGGGCAATCAGTGCGTTGGCACACTCCAAAATCTCTGGCGTCGAACGGTAATTTTCCATCATCATGATTGTCTTGGTGCCGGGGAAATTTTCCTCGAAATCCAGCAAATACTTCACATTCGCCCCTCGCCATGTGTAAATCGTCTGGTCCGGGTCGCCCACGATGAAAAGATTTTTGTGGTAGCCGCAAAGCACTGCCATCAGCTCGTACTGCAGCGCATCGATGTCCTGAAATTCGTCTATCATTATGTACTCGAGCCGCTGCTGCCACTTCAGCCGGGTGCCTTCATTCTCGCGGAAAATGTAAAGCGTGAACTTAATCAAATCGTTGTAGTCCAGGCCGAAGCATTTTTTCTGCTGGTAGAGATAGCCGTAGAAAATTATGGAATCCACGGTGTTTGCTTCCTGATATTTAATTTTTAACTGCTCCAGTGACATATTTATCAAATCCATATAGTATTCAGGATTTTGCACTAGCTTCTGGATTTCGATCATGTCGCGCGCTTTACTGAAAGGTTTTTCACGCAGAGTCAGGCCACGCTCCTCGTAAATAATCTTCAGCATGGCATCGATGTCCGCATTGTCCAGCACCAAAAAGTTTTTTGGATACTGCACCAGATAGCTCTCCTCCTGCAGCACGGCCACGCAAAATCCGTGGAATGTATTTATGTATCCGGTGTCGTTGTCGCCTGTAAGCTGATGGATTCGCTGTCGCATCTCTGCCGCCGACTTGTTTGTAAATGTTACGCACAGAATATTTCCCGGCAAAATCCCAACTTCATTTACCAGATATGCAAACCTGTGGGATAGGGCTCTTGTCTTGCCTGAGCCGGCCCCCGCAATTACTCGCACATATCCTTCTGTCGCCGTCACCGCCTCAAGCTGTGCATCATTCAGCGCTGCTTCGGCTGCCGCCTGCGCTTCCTGCGGCTCCTCTCCGTGCAGCAGTGCGCCCTGCTGATTCACACCGCACTGCGCTGCCTCGGCTGCCGCCTGCGCTTCGCTCATATCGCCACACCCCTTTCCATTTTCTATGCTTCTATGATAATTTAGACGGCTCAGCTTGTCAATTAGGTGTTTCTTTCCATAATTGACAGATTGAATCGTATTTCGAAGCACTTTAGATTACTTACGATTCTGATTTCCACCTAAATCGGGATAAAATTAAAAAAAAGCGGCATTAAGATTGAAATCGCCGCTTTGCTAAATTTTGTACACTTATGTTATGAAATAAAAAAACGCCAAACATCCTCTGTTTGACGGTAACCTGGGTTTCACTTGCCCACCCTCATGGGTAGTTTGAAATCTATATGTAAATTATATATGAACAGCGGAATTTCACCGCTGAAGTCGCATGAAAAAACAGGCTTAAAGCCTGTTTTTCAGCAAATGGTGGATCTTCAGGGGTTCGAACCCTGGACACCCTGATTAAGAGTCAGGTGCTCTGCCAGCTGAGCTAAAGATCCATGACGCCTTCGGAAACTTCAGTGAGAAAAAATTGGTGGATCTTCAGGGGTTCGAACCCTGGACACCCTGATTAAGAGTCAGGTGCTCTGCCAGCTGA
>CAZLJV010000162.1:0-3207 GCA_964559965.1 uncultured Oscillospiraceae bacterium
TCCGAAAAGCCTTGCAATTACTGGGTTTTTCGGATTTTTCAAATTATTCCCATTCAATCGTAGCCACAGGCTTATCAGAGATATCCCACAGGACTCTGTTTACGCCTGGAACTTCAGCGATAATTCTGTCTCTCATTTTGCAAAGAGTTGCAAATGGAATTTCTACGGACTGTGCAGTAACTGCATCCACAGTATTAACCGCACGAATGATTGCAGCCCAACCCATGTATCTCTTGTCGTCCTTAACGCCAGTGGACTTGAGATCAGGGATAGCTACGAAGTACTGCCATGGAGTTGGATTCATCTTGTCCAGTTCTTCACGAACGATAGCGTCTGCTTCTCTTACAGCTTCCAGTCTGTCTCTAGTGATAGCACCAGTACATCTTACGCCCAGACCAGGACCTGGGAATGGCTGTCTGTAAACCATGCCGTCTGGCAGGCCTAAAGCCTTACCTACAACGCGGACTTCATCCTTGTACAGCAGTCTAACAGGTTCAACTAATTCAAACTGCATGTCTTCTGGCAGACCGCCTACATTGTGATGAGCCTTAACGCCATCAGATTCTGTAATATCAGGATAGATTGTGCCCTGTGCCAGGAATTCGATTCCTTCCAGCTTACGAGCTTCTTCTTCAAATACACGAATAAATTCTGCACCGATAATTTTTCTCTTCTTTTCAGGTTCTGCAACACCTTCCAGAAGACCTAAGAAACGGTCAATAGCATCAACATATACCAGATTTGCATCCATTTCATCACGGAATACCTGTACTACCTGTTCAGGTTCACCCTTACGCAGCAGACCATGATTTACATGTACGCATACTAACTGCTTGCCGATAGCTTTAATCAGCAGTGCAGCTACAACAGAAGAGTCTACGCCGCCAGACAGAGCCAGCAAAACTTTTTTATCGCCAACCTGCTTACGGATTGCAGCCACCTGTTCTTCGATGAATGCTTCTGCCAGTTCCGGTGTGGTAATGCGTGCCATTGATTCAGGACGTTTGTTGTTATCCATATTCTATGCCTCCATATATTTATAAGAATTACTAAAATTGATTGCTCATACTACCTTATTATTATACAGCAAAATCTGTCGGCTATCAATATTTTTTCTGCCGCGGATTGCATTTTTTTTACATTTTTATTGTGCAGTTTCCGTTGCATTTCGCTTGCATTTCAGCTATTCTATTACTAATAAAACTCGCACTTTGCGATTAATTTATGGAGGTAAAAATGAAGAGATCAGCCGAAGACATTATGAAGATGATCCAGGAGCAGGACATCAAGATGGTAGATTTTAAAATTGTCGACATCAATGGACAGTTCCGCCATGTTACAATCCCTGCATCACAGTTCACACCAGCGACCATGAAGGAAGGTATCGGCTTCGATGCGTCCAACTATGGATATGCAGTTGTAGAAAAAAGTGATATGGTATTCATCCCTGACCTGGATACAGCAGTCCTCGACCCATATTGTCAGATTCCTACCTTGTCTATCACCGGAAATGCCATGATTATAGACTACCCTGAAAATCGTCCTTTGGCGCAGTATCCTCGAAACATCGTTCAGGCAGCAGAACGATATATGCAGGAAAGCGGAATCGCCGATACAATGCAGATTTTGCCGGAATTCGAATTCCATGTGTTTGACCGTGCTGGCTGGTCTGTTCAGCCTAATAATATTTCTGTTGCTGTGGACGCAAATCAGGCGCCATGGAACAGCAACCGTGAGGGGCTTGGCTGTGTGGTTCCTCATCAGAAGAACTATCATATTGCACTGCCTTTCGATGCAACTTATGAAATGCGTTCTGAGGCTTGCATTGAATTGGAAAAGATGGGTATTGCGATTAAGTATCATCATCCTGAAGTTGGTGCGTCCGGACAGTTTGAAATTGAGCCGATGTTAGGCCAGATGTCCAAGATGGCAGATGCTTCCATGATGATTAAGTATGTGATTCATAATACTGCTTTGCAGTACGGAAAGGTTGCTACATTTATGCCAAAACCTGTCTACGGCGAGGCTGGTAACGGCATGCACGTGCATATGCTTCTTCTCAAAGATGGTGAGCCTGTATTTTCTGATGATGAGGGTTATTCGCATCTTAGCAAGGAGGCGCACTGGTTTATCGGTGGTCTGTTGAAGCATATTGCAGCTCTTTGTGCTATTACAAATCCAAGCACAAACTCCTTCAAGCGTTTAGTGCCTGGTTTTGAAGCGCCTGTTACTGTGGGATATGCTACTTCAAACCGCAGTGCTGTAATTAGAATTCCAGCTTATGCGAAGACTCCTAATCTGCGTCGTTTCGAAATCCGCAACCCAGATGCAACTTGTAATCCATATTTTTGCTATGCTGCTCTTCTTATGGCTGGTTTAGATGGAATTAAGAATCAGATTGATCCTAAGGCTGCTGGCTGGGGTCCTTATGATTTCAACCTTTATCATCTGTCTGATGAAGAAAAGGCGAAGCTGACACAGCTTCCTACAAGATTGGAAGATGCTCTCGATGCTCTGGAAGCGGATCATGATTTCTTAACTGAAGGCGGCGTATTCCCTGAAGAGCTTATCAGCAATTTCATTGCGCTTAAGAGAAAGGAATGTGCTGAACTTTCTAAGATTCCGCATCCTGCTGAGTTCGACAAGTATTTTAATCTGTAAGTGATGTTTTAGGACATACAATTTTTCGTCCGAATGTTGACAGTAGTGCCAAAAATCATGAAAAAGTGACAACATTGCCGACATTGGCTCTGCCACATTAGATTCATCACTAAAATCGCTAAAACATTAAGAACAAATTAAGGCGTTCTAAATTGAATCCGCATAAATAAGTAAATGTAAAAGGGACTCGCTGCACTGGATAAAATCCATTGCGGCAAGTCCCTTATTAGTATCATATCTACTTAATTACATTGTTAGATGCATCCTTGAGGATAACGTCGTGTGCGCCGCCTTCTACGATAGATGTAGCGGAAACTAAAGTCAGCTTAGCATTCTTCTGCAGATCCTTGATGGAAAGTGCGCCACAGTTGCACATTGTGGACTTAACCTTAGTTAAGGATAAGTTTACGTTGTCGTGCAGAGAGCCTGCATATGGAACATAAGAGTCAACGCCTTCTTCGAACTTCATGCGTGGGTCACCGCCCAGGTCATAACGCTGCCAGTTACGAGCACGGTTAGAACCTTCACCCCAGTATTCCTTTACAT
>CAZLJV010000163.1:0-3169 GCA_964559965.1 uncultured Oscillospiraceae bacterium
GCCGGAGTAGTCAACACGCTTACCCAGCAGGTTCTGTCTGAAACGACCCTGTTTACCCTTCAGCATATCGGACAGAGACTTCAGAGGTCTGGAACCAGGACCGGTTACAGCTCTTCCGCGTCTGCCATTGTCAATCAGAGAGTCTACAGCTTCCTGCAGCATTCTCTTTTCATTTCTAACAATAATATCAGGAGCACCCAGTTCCAGCAGACGGTTAAGTCTGTTGTTTCTGTTAATTACTCTTCTGTATAAGTCATTTAAGTCGGAAGTAGCGAATCTGCCACCATCCAGCTGTACCATAGGACGCAGATCAGGTGGGATTACTGGGATTACATCCATTACCATCCATTCAGGACGGTTGCCGGACAATCTCAGAGCTTCGATAACTTCCAGTCTTCTTACAATTCTAACCTTCTTCTGACCGCTAGCATCTTTCAGCTTTTCACGCAGTTCAACAGACATTTCCTCTAAGTTGATCTGGGACAGCAGTTCCTTTACAGTTTCTGCACCCATACCAGCCTTAAATTCATTACCGTACTGTTCTCTGTACTGTCTGTATTCCTGTTCAGTCAAAATCTGCTTGTAACCCAGCTCTGTGTTACCAGGGTCAGTTACAATATATGCAGCGAAGTACAGAACCTTTTCCAGATTTCTAGGTGTAATATCCAGGCAAAGTCCCATTCTTGAAGGAATTCCCTTGAAGTACCAGATGTGAGATACAGGGGCAGCCAGCTGAATGTGGCCCATTCTTTCTCTTCTAACCTTCGCCTTAGTTACTTCTACACCACAGCGATCGCACACGATACCCTTATAACGGATTCTCTTGTACTTACCGCAGTGACATTCCCAGTCCTTGGTCGGTCCGAAAATCTTTTCGCAGTACAGACCGTCTCTTTCCGGTTTCAGAGTTCTGTAGTTGATGGTCTCAGGCTTGGTAACCTCGCCATAAGACCATTCCAGAATTTTTTCCGGAGAAGCCAGGTTGATCTGTATTGACTCAAAATTATTTAATTCATAATCATTATTTACGTTATTATTCAAGAGTCCTTCCCCTTTCTATACTACTCTCTGAAGTCATCTTCATAACCAAAGTCATCTGGTTCTGCAACTGATTCGTCCTGATGAGTTTCGCTATCGAAGTTAGCGTCCACAAAACCTGCTTCAGCCAGTGATTCTTCGCTGTCTACACTCTGTTCGATATCCATGATGCTTTCGATACCTGTGATATCATCATCCATATCACCTGCATCTCTGAACTGGATTTCTTCATCATTTTCAGACAGAACCTTAACGTCCAGACCCAGAGCCTGCATTTCCTTAATCAGAACCTTGAAGGATTCTGGGATACCAGGCTTAGGAATATTTTCACCCTTTACGATGGCTTCGTATGTCTTAACACGACCAACGATATCGTCGGATTTTACTGTCAGGATTTCCTGCAGCGTATATGCTGCACCGTATGCTTCCAGTGCCCATACTTCCATTTCACCGAAACGCTGACCACCAAACTGTGCTTTACCGCCCAGTGGCTGCTGAGTAACCATGGAATATGGACCAGTACTTCTTGCGTGAATCTTATCATCTACCAGATGATGCAGCTTCAGCATGTACATGTAACCTACAGTTACAGGATTATCGAAGAACTCACCGGTACGGCCGTCTCTCAGACGCAGCTTACCAGTTTCTGGATAACCTACTTCCTTCAGTAAGTTCATAATATCTTTTTCGTTTGCACCGTCGAATACTGGAGTGGAAATGTACCAACCCTTCTTCTTCGCTGCCAAACCTAAATGCACCTCCAGTACCTGTCCTACATTCATTCGGGAAGGTACACCCAGAGGGTTCAGCATTACCTGCAGAGGCTGACCGTTGTCCATGAATGGCATGTCTTCTTCTGGCAGAATTCTGGAAATAACACCCTTGTTACCGTGACGACCCGCCATCTTGTCACCTACGTTAATCTTACGCTTAGTTGCGATGTAGCAACGAACCAGCTTATTTACGCCTGGTGGCAGTTCATCACCGTTTTCTCTGGTGAAGATCTTTACGTCTACAATGATACCAGTTTCACCGTGTGGTACACGGAGGGAAGTATCTCTTACTTCTCTAGCTTTTTCTCCAAAGATTGCGCGCAGCAGTCTTTCTTCAGCAGTCAGCTCAGTTTCTCCCTTTGGAGTTACCTTACCTACCAAAATATCTGAAGAGTTAACTTCTGCACCGATTCTGATGATACCTTCTTCGTCCAGATCTCTCAGTGCATCTTCACCTACGTTTGGAATGTCACGAGTGATTTCTTCTGGTCCCAGCTTAGTATCACGAGCTTCTGCTTCATATTCTTCGATATGCAGTGAGGTCAGAACGTCTTCCATCAGCAGTCTTTCATTCAGAATGATTGCGTCTTCGTAGTTATAACCTTCCCAAGTCATGAAGCCGATCAGCAGGTTCTTACCCAGAGAGATTTCACCTAAGTCAGTAGATGGACCGTCAGCGATTACTTCACCTGCTTCGATATGTTCACCATGACTTACAATTGGCCTCTGGTTAATGCAGGTACCCTGGTTAGAACGCTTAAACTTTAATAATGTATAGGAATCAGTACCGTTATCTGCATCTCTGCGAATTACAATCTTGTCCGCATCTACATATTCTACAGTACCTGTGTTCTTAGCTAAGATTACAACACCGGAGTCTCTCGCAGCCTTGTATTCCATACCAGTACCAACGATTGGCGCTTCTGCTACCAGCAGAGGAACGGCCTGACGCTGCATGTTGGAACCCATCAGGGCACGGTTAGCGTCGTCGTTTTCCAGGAACGGAATCATTGCAGTAGCAACAGATACTACCTGCTTAGGAGATACGTCCATGTAATCGATATTTTCTCTTGCAACAAGGGCGATTTCACCGTGTTCACCACGGGAAGCAACCTTGGCATTTACGAAATGACCTTCGCTGTCCAGAGGTTCATTAGCCTGAGCTACGATCATCATTTCTTCTTCATCAGCTGTCAGGTAGTGGATTTCGTCAGTTACTACACCGCGTTCCTTGTCTACGAGACGGTAAGGTGTTTCGATGAAGCCATATTTATTAATTACACCATAAGTTGTCAAAGAACCAATCAGACCGATGTTAGGACCTTCAGGTGTTTCGATAGGACACATTCTACCGTAGT
>CAZLJV010000164.1:0-3169 GCA_964559965.1 uncultured Oscillospiraceae bacterium
TTTTGCATTTGAGGATAACAAAAAGATTGTTCCTCTCTATGCAGCATTTTGTATATAAACTCAATATTATAACGGTAACGCTCACTAAAAAGGTGAGCGTTGTTTTTTTTGCCGATTTATCGATTGATTTACCTACTGACTTCGTAGGTATTCCACGCAAAATGCGATTTTTTGAAATTTAAGTGGAGTTTTCGTTTGAAGAAATGTCGTATTTCAGTAAAATCTCCGTAAATTACCGCTAAAGTACCGTAAATTGCAAAGTGAATGTTGACGGCTTTGCCAATTTTCAAGATTCCTGCCAAATCCGTCAACAAAATCAGGAGTGTAAGTTGAAAATGAAAGATGGGGACACTCGACCGTTCCGGTCGAGTGTCTTCGTTTTTTGTGAGCCGCCGGAGGCGGCGCTGCTAATGTTTTGCTAATAATGTAAGGGCAGCGTAAAGAATAATTGCCAATGACCGCTTTCGTATAGTAAAATATAATAGTAAGTTTTTTTCTTTTAATTTGGGAAGGAGGTATCATTTGAGTTCTAAATTATTGAACGATAAAATGCATGAGGCGATTGCTTCAGTGCTGCCGATTACACTTATCGTGTTAGTGCTGTGCTTTACCATCACCCCCATACCGAACAGCATGTTGGTCTCCTTTGTATTAGGAGCTGTGATGCTGGTGGTAGGGATGGCCTTTTTTACGCTGGGAGCGGATACGGCCATGACACCAATCGGAAATAAGGTTGGTGCGTGTATCACGAAATCCAGAAAACTGTGGGTTGTCGTGTTTGTAAGTTTTTTGCTGGGTGTTATCATTACGATTTCTGAGCCGGACTTGCAGGTTCTGGCTAATCAGGTGCCTAGTATTTCCAATCCTGTCATCATCGGAGCTGTAGCTTTGGGGGTGGGGATTTTCTTAGTAATTGCGATGCTGCGTATCCTCATAGGTATTAGCCTTAACTGGCTGCTTATCGGATTTTATGCCATCGTATTTATTTTAGCTACACAAGTTCCGAAGGATTTTTGGGCAGTGGCTTTCGACTCCGGCGGAGTGACCACAGGACCTATGACGGTTCCTTTCATCATGGCACTGGGCGTCGGCGTTTCCTCAATACGAAGCGACAGACACGCTGGCGATGACAGCTTCGGCCTGGTTGCATTATGTTCCATCGGTCCGATTCTGGCGGTTCTGATTTTAGGTCTGGTATATCCGGCAGAGGGAACATATACTCCGGTGGAAATCCCCCATGTGGAGGATTCTCAGCAGAGTATAATGCTGTTCTTGGAAGCATTTCCGACATATATTCACGAGGTAGCAATAGCGCTGGCACCGATTATCGGATTCTTCGTACTGTTCCAGATTTTTATACTGCACTTAGGTAAGAGAGCGCTTCTGAGAATTTGCGCAGGTTTGGCATATACATATGTAGGATTAGTGCTATTTTTGACGGGCGTAAATATCGGATTCATGCCTATCGGTAACTACATCGGCAAAATGATCGGTGAGACGGAATACAACTGGATTTTAGTGCCTTTAGCTATGCTTATCGGTTACTTTATCGTACAGGCTGAACCGGCGGTTCACGTGCTGAATAAGCAGGTTGAAACTATTACAGCAGGTTCCATTCCTGGCAAAGCTATGCAGCTCTCCTTATCTGTAGGTGTGGCTGTTTCCCTTGCGCTGGCTATGATTCGTGTGATCACAGGCATTTCTGTAATGTGGTTCCTGATTCCAGGCTATGTGCTGGCACTGACTATGTCATTTTTCGTACCAAAGATTTTTACTGCCATCGCTTTCGACTCTGGCGGGGTTGCATCTGGCCCTATGACGGCTACTTTCTTACTGCCTTTCGCAATGGGTGCTTGTGAGTCCATCGGAGGTCTGGATCGCATCGTTACCGACGCATTCGGCGTAGTAGCCATGGTTGCTATGACACCGCTGATTACAATTCAGATTTTGGGGGCAGTCTATAAGATTAAGAAGCGCCGTGAAGACGCTGCCAGAGCACATCTGCAGTCCACAATTCAGGGATATGCCGATGACGATATTATTGAAGTATAAGGAGGAACTGACATGAAAGGAATGCATCTAGTCATGGCCATTACTGATCGTGAAAAAGATGAGCAGGTAGTTTCTCTGTTTCGCGAACATAATGTATTTTCTACTGATGTGGTGCTGGGCGAAGGCACAGCTCCACCAGAAGTATTGGATTATCTGTATCTGAATCCAAGTCAAAAATCAATCTGTCTGGGTGTCGTAACGAATCAGACGATTTTGCCGCTGATGAAGGGTTTTAGAAGAAAACTTTTTATCGACATTCCAGGAAATGGGATTGTAATTACCATTCCGCTTAACAGCGTAGGCGGCAAGCGCAGTTTGGAATACCTCATCGAAGGCCAGACTGTAAATGTAAATTCAAGACGGGAAAAGGGAACAGAGAAGGAGGAAAATATGGCGATACATGCAGAGCACGAATTGATTCTGGTAATTGCCAATGAAGGATATACAGACTTAATCATGGATGCGGCCAGATCTGCAGGCGCGTCCGGCGGCACAGTAATCAAAGCACGAGGCAATGGCAGCGAACATAGCGAAAAGTTCTTCGGATTTTCCATCGCTGCGGAAAAAGAAATTCACTTAATCGTGACACCTGCTCAGGGCAGAAATCACATAATGAAGACCATCATGGAGAAGGCGGGGCTGGACAGCAAAGCACAGTCTATCGTATTTTCCATGCCGGTGAGCAACGCAATCGGGCTGCGTAACATGGATTAAAAGACGCAGAATGAATTAAATAAGGAAGAAAAAGGCGATAACGGTCAGGCTGATATAGCACTGCCGTTATCGCCTTTTTTTTATTTATTCATCAATTGTTCACAAAAAGGGAACGCTTTTGGAACGCACTGGGGGCTTTCGTGGAACGCAAAGCAAGTATAATGGGTACATCAGGTGTGAGGAAATGCCTGAAAATGATTTTTTGGAGGAACAATATTATGTATTTTAATTCTATCGCAAAACTTATTTCAGAACGTACAGGCTGTGAGATTTCAGTCGTAAAACCAGAAAGCAAGTTCTCTGAACTGGGAATCGATTCACTGGATACAGTTGAACTGCTCATGTCACTTGGAACGCACTGGGGGCTTTCGTGGAACGCAAAGCAAGTATAATGGGTACATCA
>CAZLJV010000165.1:0-3063 GCA_964559965.1 uncultured Oscillospiraceae bacterium
GCCTAAGAGAGGTAAATTTTACAAAGAGGCTGCCGCTAAGTATGAAAAGGCAAACCTCTACGAAGTTGAAGAAGCAATGAAGTTAGCAGTAGAAACTTCCAGAGCTAAGTTCGACGAAACAATTGAAGTACACATTAAGCTTGGTGTAGACGGTAGACACGCAGACCAGCAGGTTCGTGGCGCAATCGTTCTTCCAAACGGTACCGGTAAGACCAAGAAGGTTCTGGTATTTGCAAAGGGACCTAAGGCAGCAGAAGCTGAAGCAGCTGGTGCTGATTATGTAGGTGCTGAAGAATTAGCACAGAAGATCCAGTCCGAAAACTGGTTCGACTTCGACGTTGTAGTAGCAACTCCTGACATGATGGGTGTTGTAGGTAGACTGGGTAAGATCCTGGGTCCTAAGGGCCTGATGCCAAACCCTAAGTCTGGTACCGTTACTATGGACGTTACTAAGGCTCTGCAGGAAATCAAGGCTGGTAAGGTTGAGTACAGACTGGACAAGACCAATATCATCCACACTCCAATCGGAAAGGCTTCCTTCGGATCCGAAAAGTTACAGGAAAACTTCAATGCACTGCTGGAAGCAGTTGTTAAGGCTAAGCCTGCAGCAGCTAAGGGTCAGTACCTGAAGAGCGTAACTGTAGCAGCAACAATGGGCCCTGGAATCAAGGTTAACCCAGCTCTGATCCAGTTCTAATTATTGATTACTGAATCAAGCGAATTAAATAAGAAATCTAACCGAAGACAGCGGGTGCGAAAGCTTAATTTCCCGCCGAGGTACAATATAAAATATTGACCTTGTCTGTCTCGGCTAACGCCATGGCGACAAGGTTTTTTTATGGAGTACCCCATAGTTATCCTGCGGGCATCCGTGAGGATGGTTCGCAAGAAAGGAGAATTTAATTAAATGTCATTAGAAGCACAGAAGCAGAAACAGATTATTATCGATGAAATTAAAGGTAAGCTGGAAAACGCTCAGGCAGCAGTTGTTGTTGACTACCAGGGTATCACCGTATCCGAAGCTGATGCTATGAGAAAGAAGCTGCGTGAAGCAAACGTAGATTACACTGTTTACAAGAACACACTGGTAAAGAGAGCAATCGAAGGCACTGTATACGCAGGTCTGGCTGACGTTCTGGACGGTCCTTCCGCACTGGCAATCAGTGCTGAAGATGCTACTGCTCCAGCAAGAGTATTAAACGAAGTTATCAAGGACTTCAAGAAGATGGAATTCAAGGCAGGTGTTGTTGAAGGTACTCTGTTCGACAAGAACGGTATCCAGGCAATCGCTGACATTCCAGGCAGAGACGTTCTCGTTGCTAAGTTCATGGGCAGCATTCAGTCCCCTGTTAGCAAGGCAGTTAGAACATTCCAGGCTATCGCTGATGCTAAGGCTGAAGCTTAATTTTAAGCCTGAAAATAAAAAGAACGAAATAAAATTGCTGCTCAAATATGCAGCGTAAATAACCTAAGAATATTTAAATTTTGAAAAGGAGAAATTAAAAATGACTATTGAACAGATCATTGAAGCTATCAAGAACATGACAGTTCTGGAATTAAATGAATTAGTTAAGGCTTGCGAAGAAGAATTCGGCGTATCCGCTGCTGCTCCAGTTGCAGTTGCAGGTGTTGCAGGTGGTGCTGCTGCTGAAGAAGAACAGACTGAATTCACAGTTGTTCTGGAATCTGCTGGTGCAGAAAAGATCAAGGTTATCAAGGCAGTTAGAGAAATGACTGGTCTGGGCCTGAAGGAAGCTAAGGAAGTTGTAGACAAGGCTCCATCCACTCTGAAGGAAGGCGTAGAAAAGGCTGAAGCTGAAGCTATGAAGAAGTCCCTGGAAGAAGTTGGTGCAACTGTAGTTCTGAAGTAATTCACAGAAGCAGTTTACGAATCCGAGATTCAATAAGATCATTCGAAGAGCAGTCCGCTTGCGGACTGCTCTTTTTATGCCCTCTGGGTTTGTGCATATATGTGTGTGTATGCGCTAAGGGGCTGCCGGAAAAATATTTGATAAAAAAACAAACAAAAAATCAAAAAGTACTTGAAATATTGACGAAAGTGTTATATAATGGTAGACTGCCACACAAAGTAATTTTGTTAAGAATATAAGGAGTGATAAAGATGCCAAGACCTATACAAGTAGGTAGAAAAGAGCGTATGACGTTCGCTAAAATCAATGAAGTATGCGAAATGCCTAACCTGATTGAGCTGCAGACCGAATCTTATGACTGGTTCATCAAGGAAGGTCTGAGAGAAGTTTTTGAAGACATCTCCCCGATTAAGGATTATGCCGATAATCTGGTTCTGGAGTTCATTGATTACTCTCTCACGGATGCTCCGAAGTATGAGCAGGAAGAGTGCAAGGAACGTGACGTGACATATGCTGCTCCCCTAAAAGTGAAAGTTCGCCTGATTAACAAGGAAACAGGAGAAGTGAAGGAACAGGAAGTTTTCATGGGGGATTTCCCTTTGATGACTGAAAAGGGTACCTTCATTTACAATGGAGCAGAACGAGTTGTTGTAACTCAGCTGGTTCGTTCCCCTGGACCTTACTACGATGTGACTGTAGATAAATCGAACAACAAGCTGTTCTCTACAACTATTATCCCTAACCGTGGTGCATGGTTAGAATATGAAACTGATTCTAACGAAATCATTTCCGTTAGAGTTGACCGTACTAGAAAGCAGCCTGTTACAACTCTTCTGAGAGCACTGGGATTCGGTTCCAATGAAGAAATCATCGAAATCTTCGGTGAAGACAGCCGTCTGATGAAGACTCTGGAAAAGGATACCGCAACCTGCTACGAAGAAGGCTTAAAGGAAATTTACAAGAAGTTAAGACCAACTGAACCGCCTACAGTAGAGAGTGCTAAGTCTCTGCTGAATTCTCTGTTCTTTGATCCTAAGAGATATGACCTGGCTAAGGTTGGCAGATACAAATATAATAAGAAGCTTGGTTTATCGAACAGAATCGTAGGCGTAGTGGCAGCCGAAGATGTAATTGATCCAAACACTGGAGAAATTTTAGTGGAAGCGGGTCAGAAGATCGACAGAGACCTGGC
>CAZLJV010000166.1:0-2953 GCA_964559965.1 uncultured Oscillospiraceae bacterium
CATGGGTCACAGCACCCACAATTCGCCCATTTTGGAGCACTGGAGAACCCGACATGCCTTGCACGATTCCGAAAGGGGATTTTATCTGTAATTGTTGACAATTTCCTTACGCATATAGCACCGAGGCATTGCGCTGAGATCTTGCGTCATCCTATACGTTAAACAGGAAGTTCACCACATCGCCATCCTTCATGACATAGTCTTTGCCTTCGGAACGGATATAGCCTTTTTCCTTAGCTGCAGCTAAGCTACCGCCGACTTCCATTAACTTGTCGTAAGCGATAGTTTCCGCACGGATAAATCCTCTTTCGAAATCAGTATGAATCTTACCAGCAGCACCTGGTGCCTTTGTTCCTCTCTTAATAGTCCATGCACGGCATTCGTCTTCGCCGGCAGTCAGGAAAGAAATCAGATTCAGAAGGGAGTAGGATGCCTTAATCAGCTTGTCCAGACCGGATTCGTCAATTCCCAGTTCTTCTAAGAACATAGCGCGTTCTTCGTCTTCCAGTTCTGCAACTTCAGCTTCGATAGCAGCACATACAACTACAACTTCAGCACCTTCAGAAGCAGCAATTTCACGAACCTGCTGAACGAAAGGATTTCCATCAGAATCAGCAACTTCATCATCGGCAACATTTGCTACATAGATGATAGGCTTGTAGGAAAGCAATCCGAGGCTCTTTACGAATTCAGTTTCTTCTTCATCAAATTCCATAGCACGGGAATTTTTGCCTTCGGACAGCCATTCGTAAATACGGTTCAAAAGATCCAGTTCGCCCTGAAGCTGCTTGTCAGCCTTAGCCATTTTAGCTGTCTTAGCAATACGGCGTTCGAGAATTTCCATATCACTGAGAATCAGCTCCATGTTGATAGTTTCGATGTCTGCGGCAGGATTGATTTTGCCATCGACATGAACGATGTTATCGTTCTGGAAGCAACGAACTACATGGACGATAGCTTCAACTTCGCGAATGTGGCCGAGGAACTTGTTGCCCAGACCTTCGCCCTTAGATGCGCCCTTAACCAGACCTGCGATGTCGCAAAATTCGATAGTAGCATAGATTGTTTTCTTGGAATTGTATACTTCGTGTAATTTTGTAATTCTTTCATCTGGAACAGTTACAACGCCCACATTCGGTTCAATAGTGCAGAATGGGTAGTTAGCAGCTTCTGCGCCAGCTCTTGTAATCGCATTAAACAGTGTACTTTTTCCTACGTTTGGTAAACCAACGATACCTAATTTCATTTTATATTCTCCTTTAATAATTCCTGTATTTGCAAGGCGTGGCAATTCGCACCGCACTCCTGTTTTTCTTGCCCAATTTTCGAATAGACATACACATTAATTATAGCAGATATTGCTACGTTTAACAAATACTATTTGTCTTTATTTACGCCCTTTATTTACTCTTTCTTCTCAAAATCCTATACAGCACGACGCATATCGCAATCAGGGTGAGGCTGAGCACCTGGGCTTGGCGCAAAGGCCCGATCATCAAGCTGTCTGTGCGAAGGCTTTCGACGAAGAAACGCTCGATGGAATAGAGGATTCCGTACAGACAGAGAATCTGCCCGTCAAATTTGTGATGATTTTTATCGAGCCATGAAAGAATCCAGAACAGGCAGAAACACCAGATGGATTCGTATAAAAATGTAGGATGGTATCCAATGCCATCTATAATCTGGGCCCAAGGCAAGTCGGTAGGGCCGCCGTGAGCTTCCTCATTGAAGAAATTTCCCCAGCGTCCGATTGCCTGCGCAAGTGGGATTGTGGGAACGACTAAATCGGCAGCATTGAAAAAGCTGATTTTTTTATGCTTGCAGACGAAATATGCTACGAGAAAGCACAGGAGCAAGCCGCCGTGTATAGCTAAGCCGCCACCGCGAATGTCGAAGATTTTGCTAAGGTTGCCAGCGTACTGATCCCAGCTGAAAATTACGTAGTAGGCACGAGCGCCGATGATTGCGGACGGAATCATGAAGAGGACTAAGTCCAGTATGAATTCAGGGTCGATGTTGTGCCGGGGAGCTCGTTTATAAGAAATAAATGTTGCCAGTGTGAAACCAATTCCAATAAGCAGGCCGTACCACATTACGTCTACGCCGAAAATGGAAAAGGCAACTCTATCGGGTGCTATCATTTCGTTATCTCCAATCTTTTTGTTTTATATTTAATTTATTGTTTCCAATTTATTTTATCAAAAAACTTGTTTATTGTCATCAAAAGTTTGGTTTAATTTTTAAACATTGTTTGGAAACGCTTACTTTTCAACCTTTGCGTGTTTTCATTGTATGCTGGGATGCGCTAAAAAGCACCCGAAAAATGTACGGTAAGACACGAGATAGCCACACACAGGCCACATTTTTATTTTTCACGAAAGACGATTTTATTTGCTTCTTCCACCAGCTCTGCTGCGGACTTATGCGTATACACACCGTCAGTGATATCAGTTATCTTGTGACCCATGATCAATTTGATGCGGAGAGGCTTGAGTTCGTTTTTTTCAGCAAACGTCGCAAAAGTGTGACGGCCATCATGTGGCAGATGCTGCATACCTAATGCCTCCATCAAAGGCTGGAACATGTGCAGATGGTACTGTTGTATTTTGGCTGGTTTATCTTTTTTGTATGGGATTAGCCATTCATTCCCAGCGGACAATCTCTTCTCGATTAGAGGGAGAATGTCGTCATGAAGAGGGATTATCCTGTTTCTTCCTGCATCTGTTTTCAAGCCGCCAATCAGATAGCGTTCGTCAAGCGGTAGCGTTAGGCTTTTGAGCAAAAATCATCAACTGCTCGTGGAATGGGTACTTGTACAGTCGTCCCATTGTTTCAAGGAACGCCGTCCATTCTCCGAAACTGCCTGTTACTTGCTTTGCGGTGTGGTCAGCCATTTGCGTATAAAACTGCAATTTACTTGGCAATATTTTATCCTCCTTCTTCTGAATTTGGG
>CAZLJV010000167.1:0-2952 GCA_964559965.1 uncultured Oscillospiraceae bacterium
CGTATGGGTTCGACCCCCATCGCCGGCACCATTATGGCATGAAGTTCATTAACATATTACGGGAGGATGGAATAACATGGAAGGTTTAATTAGCTTATTACCTTTAATAATTCTTCTTGTTCTGATGTATTTCTTAATGATCAGACCTCAGAATAAGAAAGACAAGCAGATCAAGCAGATGAGAAACAACCTGCAGGTTGGTGATGAAATCGTTACAATCGGCGGTATTTGCGGTAAGATCGTAAAGACTAAGGACGAAACCATCGTAATTCAGGTAGGTGCTGATAAGGTTAAGTTCGAAATGATGAGATGGTCCGTTTCCAGCGTAACTAAGTCCAGCGGTAAGACTGGCAGAGATGCAGCTGAAACAGAAGAAGCACCTAAGAAGGCAATGCCTAAGAGACTGAGAAAGTCCACAGAAGCAGAAGAAGAAAAGAAGACTGAAGAATAATTTTTCTGCAATACATCAATACATAATGTAAATTTGAGCTCCGGAACCCGGAGCTCTTTTTGCGTTTGTGCATAAAATTATGTATTTTTCTTCGAAAATGGCTGTTTTCAGTGAAAAATCTACGAATAAATCTTGTATAAAAGTCAAAAAAGTAGTAAAATGTAATGTAAAATAAAATGCCCTTTTGTGGGCTCATTACAATAAATCAATGAAAGGGTTTAAAAAATGAGTACAAATGTGAAGAAGTTGTTGGCTGTACTTGTTCTAATCGTTTTAATCGGCGGTTGGTATGTTACAGCATTCGGCGTTGGACCTGTAAGTCCGGCGAAGGAAACCATGAAGTATGGTCTGGATATCAATGGCGGTGTTTATGTCGTTATGGAAGCTCAGACTGATCTGACTGGTGATGAGTTAAAGACACTTATGGAACAGACTCGTGCAGTCTTAAACAATCGTGTAAATCAGCTGGGTGTTGCTGAAGCATCCGTCACGATTGAAGGGGAGAAGAGACTGAGAGTAGAAATTCCAGGTGTAGATGATGCAGAAGAAGCTATCGAAGCAATCGGTCGTACAGCACAGCTGCAGTTCGTATTGGCGGACGGAACTGTGATTGTAGACGGCAGCCATGTTAAGGATGCTGGTGTTGCTACAGATGGTGCAGGATATAAGATTTATCTGGAATTCAATGGCGATGGTGCAGACCTGTTTGCTGAAGGTACAAGACGTGCTCTGAGCGGCGAAACTCCAGTGACTATCGATGGCATGCTTGCTAATGAAATTGCTATCGTTTTGGATAACGAAATCATCAGCCATCCAACAGTAAACGAAGTAATTCCAGATGGTAAGTGCGAAATTTCCGGTAACTATACACAGGAAGAAGCATCTACAACTGCTGCTCTGATCCGTGGTGGTGCACTGCCGGTAGAACTGGTTGAAATCCAGTCTTCAATTCAGTCTGCAACAGTAGGTGCTGACGCATTAGATAAGTCCATCGTAGCTGGTGGTATCGGTCTGTTGCTGATATTTGTACTGATGCTGGTATTCTACGGCATGCTGGGTTTGGTAGCTGCCCTTGCTCTGGCTCTGTATGTAATCATTTACATCTGGTCCATGATTGGTATGGGCGTTGTACTTACACTGCCTGGTATTGCGGCGCTGATTCTGTCCATCGGTATGGCGGTAGATGCTAACGTAATTATCTTCGCTAGAATTAAGGAAGAAATCGGTGCAGGCAAGAGCATTAGAGTTTCCGTAAACAGCGGTTTTAAGAACGCACTGACTACAGTACTTGATGCTCAGATTACAACTCTGATTGCTGCAGTTGTTCTGTACGAAGTAGGTACTACTGCAGTAAAGGGATTCGCACTGACTCTGATGATCGGTATCGTATTCTCCATTTTCACCGCAGTTGTTATTACTCAGCTGTTCATTTCTCTCCTTGCAGAAAGTGAGAAGTTCGCTAAGAATAAGTTCTTCGGTGTAAACGAAGATGGATCCCCTAAGCAGCTGATGAATTACAGCTTTTCATTCATCAAGAATCGTAAGATTTACTATATTGTCAGCGCTACAATCATTATCGTAGGTATCTTATTCGCCTTCATTGGCGGCATGAACTATGGTATCGACTTTACTGGTGGTACTATGATTCAGGTAGATATGGGCGAATATATCCCATCTGATGATATTGAAGATACACTGAAGGATTTCGATTTAGATCCTACAATCGTATATGCAGGTGATGATAATCACGAAATCGTAATTAAGACAATTGAATCCTTAGATAATAACGAGCGTGGTGAAGTTGTTAATGCGTTAGCAGAAGCATACGGAATCACAGAAGACGATGTTTTAGCTTCTGAACAGTTCGGTCCATCTGTAGGTGATGAACTTAAGAAGAATGCAGTTGTGGCAGTAGTTATTGCATCTATCGGTATGCTGATCTATGTAATCTTCCGTTTCAAATCATGGAAGTTCGGTGCAGCATCTATCTTCGGCGTTCTCCATGACGTTCTCATGGTAATTGCATTCTATGCGATCTTTGGATTCACTGTAAACAATCCATTCATTGCAGCTATTCTGACTCTGGTAGGTTACTCTATCAATGATACTATCGTAATCTTCGACAGAATCAGAGAAAACAAGCATCTGAACCCTAAGGAAAACACAGCAAGCCTGATTGACCGTTCACTGAACCAGACTCTGAACAGAACAATCATGACTTCATTAACAACTCTGATTGTTATGGTTCCGCTGTGCGTTATGGTTTCAGAAAGCATCCGCGAATTCATCGTTCCTCTGATGGTTGGTGTAATTGTAGGATGTATGTCTTCCATCTTCATCTGCAGCCCGCTGTACTATGATATGAACAAGAGCAGCGAAGAATCCAAGTATATGAAGAGCATTAAGAAGAAAAAATAAATTTAAGAAATAAATTATTGTACGGGAGTTGATCTGCGATGTTATCAAAAACCGAGTTTTTAGAAGAGATAAAAAAATATAAT
>CAZLJV010000168.1:0-2942 GCA_964559965.1 uncultured Oscillospiraceae bacterium
AAACCCTGTTTTGGCATATATGGAATCCTATGCTTCGTCTACATGTGAATTGGTTACAGAAATTTTGATTTACTTAGGCGGAAAGAAGAGCTTAGTCAAGCTGGAAGCAGAAGCACTGCTTGCAGGTATGACCATAGATACTAATGGATTCGCAGTGCGCACAGGCGTGAGAACTTTTGAAGCTGCTGCATGGCTTCGCAGACAGGGTGCAGATCCGACGGAAGTTAAGAGATTCTTCCAGAAGGATCCACAGGTATTTAGAATAAATGCTCAGGCACTTGCATCTGCTCAGTTCTTTGAAAACGGGACGGCGGTATCCGTATGTGAAGAACCACATGCTGACGAGCAAGTAATATGCGCTCAGGTAGCAGATCAGCTACTGACAGTTAAAGGCATAAGAGCATCATTTGTAATAGGTATGAACTCTTATGGAAAAACAGTAGTCAGCGCGCGCTCACTTGGAGCTGTAAATGTGCAGGTTATAATGGAAAAATTTGGAGGCGGCGGTCATTTAACCATGGCAGCGGCCCAGATGGATACGCCTAAAGAAGAAGTGGCGAAAAAAATTATAGAAGTAATGGAGGAATATTTAGATGATAGTAATTCTTAACAAGGACATTAAGGGTACAGGTAAGGCTGGAGATGTAGTAAAGGTAAGCGATGGTTATGCTAGAAACATGCTGATTCCTAAGGGATGGGCTACTGAAGCTACAGAAGGTAATGTAAGAAGCCTTGAAAAGCAGAAGGCAATTGCTGCTGAAAAGAAGGCAGAAGAAAAGGCTGCTGCACAGGCTCAGGCTGAAAAGATTAAGGAACTGTCCGTAACAATTAAGACTAAGGCAGGCGACGGTGGAAAGATTTTTGGTTCCATCACATCTAAGGATATCGCTGAAGCTCTGAAGGAACAGCACAAGATTACTGTGGACAAGAAGAAGATTCAGCTTGCTAACCCAGTTAAGATGACTGGCGAAATGGAAGTAGCTATTAAGCTCTACCCAGAAGTATCTACTACACTGAAGGTTATCATCGTAGCAGTTTAATGCTGCAGAGAAATAGCGTAGAAGGAAGGTATAGATAATGGTAGAACGGATTCCTCCTCATAATGAGGAAGCAGAAAGATGCGTCCTCGGGGCAGCGATGCTAAGTAAGGATGCCATGTATGACGTAATCGAAGAAGTGAAGGCAGATGATTTCTATAATGAAAGCCATAAGGAAATTTTCAATGCCATCATGGATTTATATCGTGATAATAAACCTGTAGATATGCTGACAGTCTGTGAGGAGCTGAAGACGAAAAAGGCGTTAGATATGGTAGGTGGACGAGCCTATATTGCTACGCTTACTACCGAAGTTCCGTCTACGACCAATGCAGGTGAATATGCTAAGATAGTTTCAGAAAAAGCGTCCCTGCGTGCACTTATCGGCACTGCAGAGGATATAATGAATAAGAGCTATCAGGGAAAAGATGATACACAGGAAATTCTCAATTTCGCAGAATCGGGAATTTTCCAGATAGGTCAAAAACGCCAGAAAAGCGATTACACTCCGATTCAGGATGTTTTGCTGAAAAATATAGAAAGTATAGATGCAGCATCGCAAAATCAGGGTAAGGTAGTCGGTATTCCTACTGGATTTAAGGATTTAGATGCGCTGACATCAGGGCTGCACCGCTCAGATTTAATAATCCTAGCGGCGCGTCCAGCCATGGGTAAGACTGCCTTCGCATTGAACATCGCTCAGCAGACAGCAACGAAGGCAGGGGCAAGCGTTTTGATATTCAGCTTGGAAATGTCTAAGGAGCAGCTTGGACAGCGACTTTTAGCCATTCAGGCGCGTGTAGAAATGCAGAAACTGAAGACAGGTTCTCTGGAACGCAAAGACTGGGATAGACTGAATATGGCTTTAGATGAGCTTCACAACTCAAAGATTTTTATAGATGATACGCCGGGCGTTTCGATTATGGAGATGAGAAACAAGTGCAGAAGACTAAAAGCAGAGCATGGTCTGGATTTAATCGTTATCGACTATTTGCAGCTGATGCAGGGCGATGGACGAGCAGACAGCCGTCAGCAGGAAATTTCTGCAATCTCCAGAAACTTAAAGCTGCTGGCAAGAGAGATGGACTGTCCGGTAATAGTATTGTCCCAGCTTTCCCGTGCACCAGAGCTTAGACAGGATCACAGACCAATCTTATCTGACCTGCGTGAATCCGGTTCTATCGAGCAGGACGCCGATATAGTAATCTTCCTATACAGAGACGATTATTATAATCCGGATAACAGCGATAAGCACGGAATATGCGAAGTAAACTTAGCGAAGCATCGAAGTGGTCCGACCGACAAGGTTGAATTGACTTGGGTTGAGCGCTATACGAAGTTCAGCGACAAGGCGCTATAGGCATTATATTCGATATAGCCAGTATAAATTGTAGGAGGCTCTTATGATTACGAAGGACATGACAGTAGTTGAAGTCCTGAATATGGGAGATGCGTATGAGCAGGTTTTTAAGAAACATCTGCTCACTTGTGCCGGATGTCCAGGTGCAAGTGCGGAAACATTAGAAGAAGCAGCGGAAGGCCATGGTCTCGATATAGATAAGCTGCTGGAGGACTTGAATAGGATAAAGTAATATGAATTATATAAAAGGTAAGATAAAAGAATTTTATCTTTTGACGAGTGAAGTTGAGAATATATTTTTAAGTGAATATATGCCAGCAGCCCCGGGAGATTATGTAAAAGTTTACCTGTTTGGCCTTATGTACGCTAGCCACGGTGAAGCGATGACACATAACAGCCTTGCACGAAACCTGCGTCTCACCGAAGAAGAGGTGGACAAGGCGTGGGAGTTTTGGGCAGACATGGCAGTTATCAAAAAACACCCTATCGGGCCCGGATTGCTTAATTACGATGTGGAGTTTTGCAGCCTGCGCGAGCAGATGTAC
>CAZLJV010000169.1:0-2897 GCA_964559965.1 uncultured Oscillospiraceae bacterium
ATGCAGTCAAATCATAATCTGCCAAAATTGGGTTTGCCATTTTGTCAAATTCGATCGATGCTGTTTTTATTAAAACCGCAATTCTGTCACCAATCATAATTTCCTCCTATTTTCGTAGCATCCTACCAATTATACATCAAAATCACTATTTGTCAATCTGTTTTCTTTAATCTGTGTGCGCATCTACAGCGACATTTTTCGGATTTCGAAACATCCTTAAAAAAGTCATAAAAAAAATAGCATACCTAATCAGTTTAACTATTAGATATGCTATCTTGCTCATTGTATTTTATATTTTAGATTCTCTTAAACTCAGCTACTCGCTCAACCACATTTTCTGCACCGAAAACTGCGGAGCCAGCTACTGCGATATCTACGCCTGCCTTCATAACCTCCTCGGCATTGTCGAGAGTAATGCCTCCGTCGATTTCGATTGCGAAAGACAGATTTTGCTGGGAGCGAAGGGCAGCCAGCTCTTTTACTTTTTCCAGTGCCTGAGGGATAAATTTCTGACCGCCGAAGCCAGGGTTTACAGACATAATCAGAACCATGTCTAAGTCCTGTAATACGCATTCAAGCATGCGCACCGGAGTGGCAGGGTTAATCGCTACGCCTGCCTTTACGCCTTTAGACTTGATGTTCTGTATGGTTCTGTGCAGGTGAACACATGCTTCCTGATGAACGGTGATGAACTCGGTCTGCGGTGTTACGAAGTTATCGATGTACTGGTCAGGATTTTCGATCATCAGATGAACATCGTAAGGCAGGTTTGTCTTTCCGTTCAAGCTCTTCATAACTGCAGCGCCGAAGCTGATATTGGGAACGAAGTGTCCGTCCATTACATCTACATGAATGTAGTCGGCACCACCTTCTTCAATCTTCTTTACATCGGCTGCTAAAGCTGAAAAATCAGCTGATAAAATTGATGGGGCTAATTTAAGCATGATATTCTCCTTTAATTTAGTACTTTCTACGCTTGCGAATTTCCTCTAAGTTTGCTATGTATGAATCGTATCTTCTCTTGTGAATCTGTCCCGATTTGACGGCATCACGCACTGCACATTCCGGCTCGGAAATGTGACGGCAGTCGTCGTAGCGGCAGCTTCCCTGAAGCTGTTCCATTTCGGGATATAAACTTGCCAGGTTGTCCTCTTCAGCCTCCAAGATTTCAAAAGAAGTGAATCCTGGCGTATCATAAATCATTCCGCCGCCCTTCAGCTGGAAGATTTCCACATGGCGGGTGGTATGCTTTCCTCGGCGTGTTTTCTCGCTGACAGCACCAGTTTCCATCTGCGCTTCAGGATGAAGGTGATTTAAGATAGTCGATTTGCCTACACCAGACGGTCCTGCCAGAGCAGCCTTTTTTCCGGAAACCAACTTTTCCAGCTGGTCCATGCCTTCTCCTGTGTGACAGCTGATTGTAAGCATTGGATAAATATCTGCATATATCTTGCGGATCTCCTCGACTTCTTCTTCAGAAACAAGGTCACACTTGTTAAGGCAGAGAATAGGCTCGATTCCGTTCATCTCAGCCATAATGAGGAACTTGTCGATAAGCATATAATTAGGCTTAGGATGAGCCGGAGCGAAGACAACTATAAATGTGTCTACATTTACGATTGGCGGACGGATAAATTGGTTTTTGCGAGGGTGAATGGAATTGATCACACCCTTGCCTTCTTCCGTCTTTTCTATCTCTACTATGTCGCCTACTGCCAGCGTTATTCCATCTTTCTTAAAAATTCCACGGCCCTTCGCCTCTATCATGCCCTCTTCAGTGAGGACATAATAGAAGCCACCGATTCCTTTTGTAATCAATCCAGTCATAAGATTAACCTTCCGTACCTGCATTATCACCATCAGCATCTGGTTCCGATGAGTCTCCTGAACCACCGTCACCTGATGCGTCGCCAGAGCCATTATTTTCATCTGGATCATCAGCTACTGGAGGAACAACTTCAGGAGCCTTTGCCAGCGTGTATCCCACCTTAGTTCCTGTTTCAACCTTGGTATCTGGCTGAATGGTCTGGTACAATACGGTATTTGCTGGTGCAAACTCATTTTCTTCGTACTTGATTTTATCTACATCTACAGTCAGTCCTTCTGCAGCTAATGCCGCATCTGCCTGTTCCTTAGTCATTCCGTAGAGGTTAGGAACTTTTGTCATTTCCTTGCCCTTTCCATCGCTGACCTGAACATTGATGGCTGCACCGCTGTTCGCCTTATCTCCGGCATCTGGTGACTGCTCGATTACAGTTCCCTTCGGCAGATGGCTTTCCACCAAAGTCTGTGTTCCCAAGGTGAAACCGAACTCTGCCAGATATGCTTCTGCTTCTGCTAAATCCTTACCTGTGATATTCGGTACAACGCCGTCCTTCTTTCCTCTGCTGATATTAACTTCTACGGCTGTTCCCTCTGCAACCATGCTGCCGTCTTTTGGACTCTGAGAAGTAATCTTTCCTTTTTCCTGATCCGGGCTGTAGACTTCTTCGCCTTCCTTAATTACCAGACCCTGTTCTTCAAGTGCAGCTTCAGCTTCTTCATATGTCATGCCTATCAGTCTTGGAACTTCTACATCTTTGCTGTCGCCTCCAAACCAGCCCAGCATGGTTCCCAGTGCGAAGATTCCGATACCTGCGATAATCACAACAGCTGCTACTATGCCTGCTATCATCTTAGTGTCGGTATTATTTCCCTGGGAATTGTGATTTTTCTTCTTCGCAGGACGCTCGCTGTCTTTTTCCAGCTCACGCTCTAAATCTGAAAGATGTCCGCTGTCTGTTCTTGTGCTGTCCTGAGTTTCTCTCTTTTCAGCATATTCGTTTTCAAATTCTCCGAAGGCCTTAGATCCCATCACCTTAGTGATGAAATCGATATTGTCTAAATCTGCTATCAGC
>CAZLJV010000170.1:0-2796 GCA_964559965.1 uncultured Oscillospiraceae bacterium
GCACCGGATACAGAAGCATTTCTCATGATTATATATCCTATTGCACTGGCATTTAAGAAACCATCATAAAGGGCTTCTTCACCTAAATTGTAATCTTCGCAAATTGAAAGCAGAGTTCCAGGTATTACACCGGAAGATCCCGCCGTAGGCGCAGCCACGATAAGACCCATGGACGCATTTACTTCCAAAACAGCCATGGCATAAGCGATTGCTTTTGATAAGGTGGAGCCGCACAGAGGCGCTGCCTGTGCAGGCTTTTCGAAGGCGTTAGTCCAAACTGCACGAGCTTCACCGCCTAAGAGACCACCCATAGATGGAATAGGATTAGCTATGGGCTCACGAGTAGAAGATTTCATTATTTCGAGAGAATGACCAATTCGCTGGTAAATAGCATCTTTAGAAGTCTCTCCTAAGTCAATTTCTCGCTGCAGCATGACCTGCGAAATCGTTTTATTTTCACTGGCACAAAGAGCCAATAAAGATTCACCACTAATAAAATCCATATATTTTCCTCCAATTAAACCTGAATGACGAGAGTTTTGTGAATGTTTTCATGCTGGTTGATTGAATCGATAATTTCAGGCGGTATATGCTGGTCAGATTCGATAATCGTGTATGCAGTTTCGCCTAAGGCCTCACGATAGAGACGCATGAAAGCAATATTTACCTGACGTTCACTGAGACAGCGTGCGATATGAGCTACCACACCTGGGCGGTCGGATTGCTTAACAATCAAAGTACTGTACTCGCCAGTGAAATCTACATCAATCTGGTTAATTTTAACTATTTTCATTCTGCCGCCACCTATGGAAACCCCACGGATAAACTGGGTACGGCCCTTGCCATTATCCATAAGAATATCAGCAGTATTCGGATGAAGACCAGCAGTGTCGTGATCTTCTTTGAATGTAAATTCTAAACCACGCTCACGGGCAATCTGAAAAGCATCACGAATGCGAATATCGTCTGGTGCAAAACCCAGGATACCACCGAGAAGTGCTTTATCAGTACCGTGTCCGCGATAAGTTTTTGCAAAGGAACCATAAAGCGTAAATTCTACACGCACTATTTCTTCTTGGAACAGGCGACGCGCCATCCAGGCGATGGAAACGGCACCTGCAGTATGAGAACTGGAAGGACCAATCATGTTGGGCCCGATGACATCGAAAATACTTGTATAATTCATAGCCATTCTCCTATAATTTTTCTAAAATCTTGTTTCGAAATTCTTTTTCGCCATATTCCAAATATACACTAAATTAAAATTTCAGTAAATAGTTTATTTAGTCATTTTGCAATTTTTTAATAATAGGCATTGACAACTTTTTGAGAGAGGTGATTATTCACCATCTGTAACATTAGCATTGAAGATTGCAAAGGTATGCGGAGTGACCTTGGAAGAATTTTTTTCTTATGAGGAGGAATTTGAAGATGAATAAGAGCGAAAAAAATGTTATAATAGAAAACAGTGACGAAAAAAGCACAGAAATTAAACAAGAAAATAAAAAAGCATTGATTCGATTTGTTCTGATATTAATCAGAATAAATAACTGCCTATAAACCGAATCAATGCAGAAAGTTGGAGACTTACACATGGAAGATAATAAAGCTATAGATGTAGAAACAAAAGAAGAAAAGCCGAAAACAGAAAAAACAAAGCGCACCAGAATGACGAAAAAGACTATGGCTGCACTGGAAACTCTGTTTAAGGCAGTGGAAGCTAAAGAGGAAGAATGCATTCGAATCCGTCGAGATTTGCATCAATATCCAGAGATAGGCTGGACTGAATTTCGTACTACGGCAAAGGTCGTGGAATATGTGGAAGATGATGAGCTGAAAGCGGAACTTGGTCATGATGTTATTTTGCCGACAGCGGCTCTCGGATATCCAAAGGACGAGGAACTGATGGGACATCGTTTCAGAGCAATCAGTCAGGGCGCAAACCGTGAAATTATCCGCAGGATTGAAGAAAAGGGTGGCTGCACTGGTGCAATGTTTACAGTCGATAGCGGAAAGGAGGGGCCTACTGTCGCATTTAGATTCGATATGGACTGTATGGCAGTTCCGGAGCCTCATGACCGAAAGCATTTTCCGTATTCCATGGATTTTGACTCGAGAAACGACGGGCTGATGCACGCATGCGGTCACGATGGGCATACCGCCATGGGAATGGTGCTTGCAAAGATTTTGCAGGAAAATCGTAAGCTGCTGAAGGGCAAGGTTAAGATTATCTTCCAGCCGGCAGAAGAGGGGGTAAAGGGTGCATATGCTATGGTTCAGAGAGGTATCGTGGAAGATGTGGATGCAGTTTTCGGTATGCACATTTATCCTGCCGAATCATCTTCTCCGGCATTGGCAGGTACGCAAACTGGACTGTATGCGACACGAAAGTGGGATGTTAAATTTCACGGAAAAACAGCGCATGCAGGTGGTGCACCAGAAGAGGGAAACAATGCGATTTTAGCTGCTGTTAATGCCATTTCTGCAATGAACGGATTCCTTCAGGACGGCAGAGGTTTAAGCCGCTTAAATGTAGGCACGATTCAGGGCGGCCCTGGAAGAAATGCAATTCCTGATTACTGTGAGTTCCAGGCAGAGAGCCGTGGTTCTGAGACTGAAGTTGAAGAGCGTGTTTTCGAAAAAGCATCAAAATGTGTGAAGGCATCTGCTGAGATGTTTGGCTGCGAGGCTGAAATTGAAATTTGCGGTATGAGTCCTGCAGGCGGCGGCGACGAAATGAAGGCAGGTACGCAAACTGGACTGTATGCGACACGAAAGTGGGATGTTAAATTTCAC
>CAZLJV010000171.1:0-2683 GCA_964559965.1 uncultured Oscillospiraceae bacterium
GTTGTAGTTTCTCTGCTTGCATTCTGTGCATGCCAGTGTAACTTTTACTCTCATTGTGATTGTCCTCCGTTCAACTCAAAATTCAGAGCCGAAATTTAAGCTCTGTTATACTTCTAATCATAAAGTCGCCATATAATTATAAAACAGCTAAATGTCAATGTCAACAGAATTTTTTTATTATTTTAAAATCTTTTTGCAGTTTTTTCGTCTTTTTTGCTTTATAATCTCATTTTTTGACTTCTTCGCAAAATTTTACCTGTTAATTATTCATTATCGCCGTAATTTTATCTGCCGCACGGCTTATCTGTTCGTGATCCTGATTTACTACCGCTGCATTAAATCCAAGCGCATAGCAATACTGAAAATCATTTCTGCCTTTGATTGCATTTTTTTCGATTTCCCAGGACGGCATGCTGGAAAGCTGCATCTTAACTAAATCAGTCATTTCTTCTGAAGTCATGCTCGTTTCCATATTGCCGCGCATAGCTTCCAGAAGTTCTGTATACTTAGTTAGGATTGCTGTGCTTCCTGTTACTTTCTTTATAACTGCTTCCATGATAATCTGCTGATTTTCATTTCGGCGCATATCACCGTCTACCCAAGACTTTCTTTCACGACAGTAAGCGAGGGCCATATTTCCGCTGAGCCAGTTATATCCCTGGTTAAAAGTGATTCCATTAAGCTCGCCCATTCCGTGGGTAGTGAATGAATAAGGTGAATCGATTTCAATTCCGCCCAACGCATCAATCAGCGTCACCACAGAATTGTAATTTACCTTTACATAGTAGTTAATATCTACGCCCATCATATCCTCGACTGCACTTACAGTCTCCTGAATTCCATAAAGACCGGAATGTGTTAGCTTGTCCATGGAATTCTTAGAAGGCAGATTTACATAGTAGTCTCTCGGAATAGATGTCATAAGCACCTGATGGCTTACAGGATTTACAGTTACTAAAATATTTACATCAGAATGATAATTCTGGCTTATATCGCCTGTGAAATCCAGACCGCTCACATATACATTGAAGGCTTCTTTAGTAACATCTACCGCCTTAACCTCAGCAGTCTCACCTATTTTGATGGAAATAGTGTAGAGAACTTTCGTAGTCTCCGCTAATTCTTCTCTCTCAGCTTTCAGAGATTCATAAGTCGCTGCACTTACAAATACAGCCTTGTACTCCTGAAATTCAGAAAGTCCGGTAGTTTCACTGATTACATCTAATCCGCCTGCCGCAAGGCCGTCAAAGAGCTGATTGAGGTCGGAAATATAGCGATATTCCACTGAGACTTCTCTCTGCAAATCATCCTTCGCTTCCATATAATTTCCTTCGCTGCTGATCAGACTTCCCACGCCCGAACCGGCCAGCTGCCCTACCTCTGTATATTCAGAGTCAGCATTTACAACTACCACATAGTCTTCTTTCATTTCAGTAACATGACCTCCGACGGATATATCATCTAAAAATCCAATCGTATCTGTCAAATACCATGTGCCCACACCAAAACCTGCAATCAGCAACACTGCGAAAAATGCAGAAATCTGTTTGCGTTTCTTTATTCCATATTTGCTGAACATCACTGGTACGATAAACAGCGACACCAGGACAAGAAAAGCAATCATGGGGTAAAGATATTTTGCAGGGAGAACGTCTATCCAGACTAAAGCTCCTATGAATGCTATGGTTATTATGGTATAAATAACGGACAGGAAACGGTAGAATCGGTTGTTTCTCGCCTCCGTGCGCTGGCGGCGTGCATCCTCGCGTGCCTGTCTTCTATCACTTCTCATATTTATTCCTCCAACAATTGTTTCAAGCATAAAAAAAGAGCCTCTTGCGAGACTCTTTCGTATCGCGCAATTAATTATACAACAATTGCCGTCTACTTACAAGAATTATTCTACAAAGCTGAGCAGTGTTTCTGCATCTTTTCTTGGTGGTGCAGCGACTTCAATTCCTTCAGCCGGATATCCGATTGGAATCAGAGCAGCAACCTGCTGTCCTTCTGGAATACCTACGATTTCAGCCACTTTATTTTCATCGAAGATGCCCATGATAACTGTTCCCAGACCTTTTTCGTGAGCTGCTAGGCAGAAGGTCTGTGCTGCGATACCTGCATCGTACATTTCCCATCTGTCGCCCTTAGGTGTAGTGAAGCTGCCATCTTTTTCATATCCGGAACGACCATTTACTACTGTCTGAATCACGATTGCTGGTGCCTTCAGCATGGTCTTGCAGTTATATGTGAAGCCAAGGCAGCATTCTTCTGTTGCCAGAGCTGCAATCTTTTCACGGTCTTCTACCACGATATATCTTGTAATTTGGGTATTCTTCCAGGAAGGTGCGTAAGCTGCCACATTAACAACTTCTGCAATGAGTTCGTGAGGAACTTTCTTATCCTGGAACTTTCTGATACTTCTTCTTTCCTTGATTCCTGTGATTAAATCCATGGTTTTCTTCCTTTCCTTTTCAGGTCCTTTCGGGTTTTCTTTCATTTTAACATATTACACAGGTTTCGCAAGCAAAAACGGTTAAAAAATAAATAAAACGGGACGGTACTCAATTATCAATAAATTGAATCGAGCTTCCGTCCCGCTTAGTTACTTAACTAATTATTTAATTTCGGTACTGAAATTATTCGATAACTTCAGTTACAACGCCGGAACCTACTGTTCTGCCAC
>CAZLJV010000172.1:0-2656 GCA_964559965.1 uncultured Oscillospiraceae bacterium
TAGCGATCTGTTCGGGAAATAAGAAAATGCACTCGGTTATCCGGGTGCATTTTCGAGAGTGTGCTAGCCGTTCTGTACTTTTATTGATTTTCTTTTGCGATTCGCTCATATTCTCTGATGAGCATAGCTTCATATTCATTTTTATGAATTTTTTTTAATCGGAGTTTGTCCACGAGATGCCCACGCACTATCAGATGAAATTGGTTACGATTAGTTACAATAAATTAAAATGAATATGTACGAATGTTGATATTTCAATAAAAGTAGTTATGACTAATGAAAAATAGTGAAACATAATGTTTGCTACTATTTAACATACATTTAACTTTTATTTTCGACAATTACCATATACAATGGTATTGTAAACGAAAGCGTATATTAAGGATAAACAAAGGAGAAAGAAAAGTTAAATGGACATTTTTGGAGTATTACAGATGGTTGGAGGTCTGTGCCTGTTCCTGTTCGGTATGGAAACAATGGGAGATGGTCTGAAGAGAGCCTCCGGAAGTAAGTTAGAAGATATTTTAGGAAGATTGACTTCCAGCGTGCCAAGAGGTGTTTTGCTGGGGGCTGTAGTGACTGCTGTTATTCAGAGTTCGTCTGCTACCACAGTTATGCTGGTTGGTTTCGTAAATTCCGGAATCATGCAGCTGCGTCAGGCTATTCCTGTAATCATGGGTGCTAATATCGGTACAACAGCTACTGCATGGCTGCTGTCTTTAACAGGTGTAAGTGGTGACAGTTTCTTAATTCAGATGCTGAAGCCTATGTCATTCTCACCTATCTTAGCAGCTATTGCCATCGTCTTCATGATGTTCTTAAAGAGCGAAAAGAAATATAATATCGGTATGGTTATGATTGGTTTCGCTGTTCTCATGTATGGTATGGATATTATGAGTTCTGCAGTTGAACCGCTGAAGGATGTTCCTGAATTTGTAAGCATTCTGACTATGTTCAGCAACCCAGTGCTGGGTGTTGTAGCAGGTGCGCTGTTCACAGCAGCAATCCAGAGTTCGTCCGCTTCAGTAGGTATTTTGCAGGCACTGTGTACTACAGGTGCGGTTACATATGGTTCTGCAATTCCGATTATCATGGGTCAGAACATCGGTACATGTATTACAGCAATCCTGTCATCTATCGGTGCTAACAGAGGGGCTAAGCGTGTAGCTGCAGTGCATCTGTCATTTAACATGATAGGTACGATACTGTTCTTAGTGGTATTCTATACTGCTAATGCTATCGTACACTTCGATTGGCTGACTGATATTATGCAGCCACATCACATTGCTATTGTGCACTCACTGTTTAATGTGGCAACTACCTTTACATTAGTATGGTTCACTAAGCCTATGGAAGCATTAGCTTGTAAGTTAGTTAAGGAAACTGAAGAAGAAAAGGCTAAGGATACTACACTGAATCTGCTGGAAGAACGTTTCTTAGAAACTCCTAATTTCGCAGCTTCTCAGTGCAGAGTCGTAGCTGTAAAAATGGCTAATTTAACTAGAGACTGCATCATGGCATCTCTGAAGCTGATTGATACATTTGATCGTGACAAGTGCGACTATGTATACAAGTTAGAAGAAAAGATTGACAGATATGAAGACGCTCTGGGTGCATATATCGTTAAGCTGTCTCGTCTGGAAATCGGGGAAGATGAAAATCGTATGCTGTCCATGATTCTGCACAATATTGGCGATTTAGAAAGAATTTCTGACCACGCTAAGAATATTGCAGAAACTGCAGAAGAACTTCATACTAAGGGACTGGATTTCTCACCGAAGGCTAAGGCTGAGGTTAATGTGTTCATGGACGCAGTAAGAAATATCGTAGATTTAGCTGTAGATTCCTTCGAAAAGGAAGATGTAGAGCTGGCTACAGAAGTTGAACCTCTGGAAGATGTTGTCGATGCTATTCATGCAGCAGTTAAGGGCCACCATGTACAGCGTCTGCAGGAAGGCGTATGCACAATCGAACAGGGCTTCATCTTGAACGACTTAGGAACGAACTTAGAACGTGTTGCAGACCACTGTTCAAACTTGGCAGTTTCTGTCATCGAACAGTCTAAGGGTGGTTTCGATATGCACAACTATATCGAAACTGTTAAGACTTATGATGCTGACGGATTTGATGAAAAGTTTAAGAAGTATCAGGAAAAGTATGCGTTACCATTATAGATGAAAAAAATGGTGTAAATTTGTCAAGGGTATTTTCTGCCAAAAACATTATATTTATAAATTCAAAGAGCCGCAATCAACATCGTCAAATGATGATTGCAGCTCTTTTGGCAATTATATATTATTTCATAAATTCATCAGTCAGCTTCAAAATTTCAGGAGCGATTTTTTTACGCTCTTTTTTCAGAGTTCGGTTATAAAGCGGATATGCACAGCCAAGAACAGCAATGCCTACCACACCGATGATGATACCAGCGATGAAAGCGGCAGAACCGAGAATTGCGCCGAGGTCGGACATAGCAAGACTCATGCCGATTCCTAAAATCAAGGTTCCGATTACACCAACGGCAATAGAAACCGCAGTTGCTTTCTTTTCCACAGAAGCGTCCAATGCCCGAAGCTGTTCCATCTTGTCCGGTGTTTTAGACGCATATTTCTGACGAATCTGATTCACTTCCTCCTGCTGCTCAGCAGAATAGGTC
>CAZLJV010000173.1:0-2604 GCA_964559965.1 uncultured Oscillospiraceae bacterium
TGCCTGTACTGCATCTGTATGGAACAGAATCTTATGCTTCTTAGCAACTGCTGCCAGTTCCTTAATCGGCATAACTGTACCAATCTCGTTATTAACCATCATTATGGAAATCAGAATGGTCTTATCTGTAATTGCTGCTTCCAGTGCTTCAGGAGTTACAATTCCATCTTCATTAATGTCCAGATATGTTACATCATATCCGTGCTTTTCTAAGAACTGGCAAGAATGTAACATAGCATGGTGTTCTACCTTAGTAGTGATTATGTGATTTCCTTTTTCTTTAAGCTTGTCCGCTGCGCCGAATACAACCCAGTTATCTGATTCTGTACCACCAGCAGTAAAGAATACTTCCCTTGGCTGTGCCCCAATCAGTGCAGCAACCTGTTCTCTTGCATGAGTTACAGCATTCTTTGATTCTAAACCGATGTCATATAAGCTGGATGGGTTACCAAACTTTTCAGTGAAGTAAGGAAGCATTTCCTGCAGAACTTCATCTTTTACAGGCGTAGTTGCCGAATAATCCATATAAACGTTTCTCATTTTATTGCTCCTTTTTACACAAGACTGCCGCATAAGGACAACTGCTTGTGAAATATATCTAAAAACTAATACCTTGATTATTATACCTTTTTTCACCCGATATTAAACATTTCTATGCTAAAAAAATCCCACTAATTTGAATTTTTCTCCATCTTTTTCGCAGATTACGAAGTATTCTCTTGTAAGCTCAACTTCGCCATCTAAGCCGCTTGTGCACCAGTACACATTAACATCTGCACATAATAAATCTTCTGTTTCTTCCTTGATTGATACGCTCTGAACTGTGCAAGTCTGTACTAAGTCTATGTCTGTATTAAAATAGCATTTAAGATTGTTTTTGTCTGTTTCCAAGAGATGTCCCGACTCGATTTCCTGCAGCTTATAAGCTGCTGATGCGTAATCAATCCTATTAGAATAATAGTTGTTCATCGTATTTGCTCGCTCTACTACCAGCTGCGTTATTTCATTTTCTCCGAAATTTCGATTTCGCGGCATAATTGTTATAATCAAAAGAACTAAAACAATGGTACCTATAATCTTCTTTTTCATAAGGCTACCTCCGTATTTTTCCCAGCTGCATAGTATACTATACAATAAAAGAGCCGCGTTTCATGTCGAAACGCGGCTCCGCTGAAAAATAATTAATTCTTTTGTGTAACATCATCTACAATCTCAATATTATCCAGCTGCGCTTTAAGATTAGCACGAAATGCTGCGATGTATTCCTTATACAGAACCTTCTGCTCTGCAAGTTCAGCATCTGTTAAGCCGATAGTCTTCTTTTTATGAGCAAGATGATTAATTCTATCAATCATTTCCTGTGTAATTGCCATGTATATAGTAGCCTCCCGTATACTTTTATTTAGTACAGGTCACTATTATACCACACAATTCGCATTTAGCCAACTAATTTAGCCAACTTTACGTTCCAATCTCAACTTATCTGCGATAATTGCGATGAACTCAGAATTGGTTGGCTTGCCCTTATCATTTTTAATGGTGTATCCAAACAAGGCCTCCAGAGTTTCAATCTTTCCTCTGTTCCACGCAAGTTCAATCGCATGTCGGATAGCCCTTTCCACACGAGATGAAGTGGTATCGTTCATCATAGCGATCGTAGGATAAAGCTCCTTCGTCACTGCACTGAGAAGCTCCGGTTTGTTAACAACCAGTATGATTGCATCTCTCAGAAACTGGTAGCCCTTGATATGTGCTGGAACACCAAGTTCATGAATCATATTGGTGATGTCGATTTCCAGATCATTGTTGATCAAGGAATCCCTAAGTACCATGGACTTGCGCAAGTTTGCAGAAGTATCCTGCTGACGAACATATAAATCGTAATTTTCTTCATCAAGCTGGTTGATCCTCTTTACCAGCATACCCAGATTGATTGGCTTAACCATGTAATACTCTGCACCTAAGTTAATTGCCTTCTGGATTACTGCATCCTGACCAACAGCTGATGTCATAATGACACGAGGAAATTTAGGCAGGTGCTTATTGTTAAGCTCCTCAAGCACACCGAAACCGTCAAGGTGAGGCATAATCATATCCAAAACCAGTACATCTGGCATCATTCCGCTTTCGATATAGCGTAATGCTTCTTGACCATCCAGTGCGGTAAACATAATTTCCATATTGTCTACTTTGCGGAGATACTCTTTCACGGCGTCACAAAAATCCAAGTTGTCATCTACCAGACCTATCTGAATCTTTTTCATTTCTTCCATTTTTCTTCCCTCCAATTCAAATTTTCACATCTTTAGACGAAAATCTCCGTCTTTCACTCTCAAATAGATTATATCTCTTTACAATAATCGACAATGTATCCATTTGCAACATTTTGATGCGATTATTTAAATTTTACCAACTATTCTATTTTTCGAGCTTTTTCATTTTCATCTACCATCCATTCCGCAAAAATTCCATACCCTTTCGCTGGATTATTAACCAAAACATGGGTTACGGCCCCAATAATTTTTCCATTTTGCAAAATTGGACTCCCAGACACGAGTGATTGTCATTAGGGACAACATTTTTTAGGCATAGTTCTCCCTTGGA
>CAZLJV010000174.1:0-2380 GCA_964559965.1 uncultured Oscillospiraceae bacterium
GATACAAACCATAACAACTCCGGCAAGAAGTATCTGGAGCAGATTAGAATCGCTCATGAAGTTATGGATTCTCGCCGTTACAGCGAAGATATCCGTAAAATGGTCAAGGGGCTGATGATCGAGTCATATATCGAAGACGGTACACAGAAGATAGGCGAGCATGTTTATGGTAAGTCCATAACTGACCCATGCCTCGGATGGGAAAAATCTGAAAAACTCATATACGATATTGCGGAAAGCGTATAAAACTAATATTAAAACAATAGGGCTTGTGTCAAATTTAGACACAAGCCCTGTTTTATTTCTCAAGCATTGCGATGAGCTTGCCGAGGACTGGTTCAAATTTTACACCGTACCAGTGGGCTGGATCATCGATTGTATTTTTTACGCAGAGCAGGGTGTAGTCACCGGCAATCTGTGCTGCTTCAAGCTCTGTTTTTCCTGACAGGAGAGCACCGACGAATGAAGATGCATAAACATCGCCGGTTCCATGGCAGTTGCGGTTCATCTTCTCGTGACGATAGTAGGAGGACTGTCCGTTCTTGCGAACGACGATGCCTGTAGTGGACTCGTCATAGGATACTCCTGTAAGAATTATGTTGTGAATACCTTTAGCTTCTAATGCTGTCAAAAGCTCTTCAATATATGATTCGTCATAAGATTCTCGATACTGGCAGCCGGTCATCATGCAGGCTTCGGTGATGTTAGGAAGTACAAGATCGCCGATTTTGCAAAGTTCGGTCATAGCTTCCACAAAATTTTCATCGAAGGCAGGGTAGAGAACTCCGTTATCTGCCATGGCAGGGTCGATGATTCTTATGCAGTTTTCATCTCCCATGGTTTCTACGATATTTTTTACGAAGCTGATCTGGCGCATGGAACCCAGATAACCTGTGTATATTGCATTGAATTTTATACCTTGTCTTTGCCAATGCTCCTGTATTTTAGGAATTTCATCGGTCAAGTCGGCGAATGTATATCCGTCGAATCCTGTTGTATGTGTGGAAAGAACTGCAGATGGAATGATTGCAGTTTCATGTCCGCATGCGGATAAAATAGGCAGTGCCACAGTCAGAGAACACTGGCCCACGCATGAGATGTCTTGAATAGTTAATACTTTTTTATATTGTCTAGCCATTGCGGCCTCCTTTATCTAAACATTGTATAATTGCTGAAAAAACTTGTTGTTTGTCACAATCAAATATTATAGCACAGTTTTGCAATGATATAAATATACATTTTTGAATGATTTATTGAGTACAGTTGTCGAAAATGATTAAAACGGATAAATATTCACTATTCATGAATAAAAAATGAGAAAAAGTGAATAAAAATTCAAAAAAGAGTATTGACAAATCTTCTGGTAGGTGCTATTATTTGTCAGGGTAATAAAAAAAGAAAGATTTATCCCGATTTATTTAGTGATTTTTAACAGAAAGTGAGGCACCGCGCGAATGATTACCAGTTTGTATTTATTTATGAATATACTGAAATCTTCATTTGTATATGACGGTGAAGTTGTCCCCTGTTTTTAGACCTTAACGTGTCGAAAAAAACAGGGACTTTTTTTAGACACTTGAACGATATTGGCAGCAAAGGAGAAACATTATGGCTAAGAGAAAAGACATTCAGAAGATTTTGATCATCGGTTCCGGCCCGATTGTAATAGGACAGGCAGCAGAGTTTGACTATGCAGGAACTCAGGCATGTCTGGCTTTGAAAGAAGAGGGATATGAAGTAATACTGTGCAATTCCAATCCAGCTACTATCATGACAGATACAACAATTGCAGACAAGGTATATATGGAACCTCTGACACTGGAATACATTGCTAAAATTCTGCGCCATGAACGTCCCGATGCTATTGTACCAGGAATAGGCGGCCAGACTGGCTTAAATCTGGCTATGCAGCTTGAAAAGAAGGGAATCCTTAAGGAATGTGGCGTGAAGCTGCTGGGAACAAGCAGTGCCAGCATTGAACGAGCAGAAGACCGTGAAATGTTTAAGGAATTATGCCAGTCAATCGGTGAACCAACTATTCCTTCTGAAATCACATATAATATAGAAGAAGCGAAGGAAGCTGCTAAGAAGATTGGTTATCCTGTAGTTCTGCGTCCTGCATTTACGCTGGGCGGTACTGGCGGCGGTTTTGCATATAATGAAGAAGAATTAGAGGAAGTGGGCTTAAATGCTTTCAAACTTTCCCCAGTTCATCAGGTTCTTATCGAAAAGAGCGTAAAGGGATATAAAGAAATCGAGTTTGAAGTTATGCGTGATGGCAGCGGAAAGGCTATTACCATCTGCGGTATGGAAAACATCGACCCAGTTGGGGTTCACACTGGTGACTCCATCGTAGTTGCACCTATTATGACACTTAACG
>CAZLJV010000175.1:0-2374 GCA_964559965.1 uncultured Oscillospiraceae bacterium
AAGGCCGCTCTGATTTATGCAGCCGCTGAGTACCTGACTGCCTTCCCTAACAGCTTGCGGCACAGATTCGCCTGTAAGAGCCGCCGTATCCACCATGGACTCGCCGAAAACAACCTCGCCATCCAGCGGTATCTTTTCACCAGGGCGAACTAAGATTGTCTGACCGACCAGAACTTCCTCTGGATCCACAGTCTTAACTTCATCACCCTCCAGCAGATTAGCTGAATCCGGACGAATATTCATCAAATCGGTAATAGACTTTCTGGACTTGCCCACCGCAAAATCTTCGAAAAGCTCGCCTACTTGATAGAAGAGCATTACTGCCACAGCTTCCGGATACTCACCTATGCAGAAAGCTCCTACAGAGGCAATAGCCATCAGGAAGTTTTCATCGAATACGCTTCCTGCTAATATATTTCGAATTGCCTTTTTCAGAACCTTCAGGCCGACTATGAGATACGCCGCCAGAAATACTGCAAGCTGCACAATCTCAGGAACACCAGGCACTAAGCCGTGAAGCACACATGCCACAGCGAAAACCCCGCCGCCAAGGAGCAGTCTCTTTACACGCCTCTTCATTTTTTTACACTTCCTTCATTTCTACATCAGGTTCAACCTTATGCACAACCTTTTCAACCTGCTTCAAAAGCGCAGCAGAAGGTTCTTCTGCAGTCTCAATAACCAGCTTGCTTGCTAAAAAGCTGATGGTAGCTTTATCGATTCCATCTAACTTGTTAATGCCGTTCTCAATCTTAGCAGCACAATTAGCACAGCACAGTCCATCTAAAATAAAAGTCTTTTTCATTGTTCTTCCTCCTCGCACATCTCTTCCCAGATGATTTCCTTAAAATAAAAACGATTGAATAGTCGTTCAACTATCTATGTTTCCATTATAGTTGAACAACCATTCAATCGTCAAGTGTTTTTTATAATTATTTTTTTACTCTGCTAAATTCACATACGCAGCTGCCATTCCACCAACATGCGCATTAGAGCCTACAACCCAAACGATATCGTCCTCTTCAAGTCTCAGGTCAGGATCCGGCATTATAAGCGGCAGTCCATTCTTCTGCACACCTAAAATCAGCACATCCCACTTTTCACGCAGTCCGCTCTGACGAATTGTTTTCCCCGCCAAATCCTCATCAGCATACATTTTGATGGCGCATACTGAAAGCGCATTCTGTGAGTCCGGATAGTCAGTAGCCATAAACTGCTTTAATGTTCTCAAAGGCTTATTCTGAATCAAACGAGTCAGTGAGTAGAAGTTAAGCAATGCTTTTTCCTCACCTACTACGAAAACCTTATCTCCTGCGGAGATGGACATGGTGCTGTCGGGCAGTATGGTCTGCGTATTGTCACTTGCGTGACGAATCTTCACTACATAAACATTATATCTCTGTCCCCAGCGAAGCTCCTTCATTGAAACGCCGAGATAATCAGCATCTTCAGGTGCGATGAAGGACATGATGTGAAGCTGTTCATCCAGCCAAGTCTGATGACGACCTGCTCTTTCCTCCTGCGCGATAATTCGCTCATTGAAGTTGCGCAAAAATCTTGTTTCCAGATGCAGATATGCAGTCGCCATAAAACCGGTTTTTGAGCATGCCACAAGGACAGCTACCACAATCATTGCCATAAAGATTACATTCATATCGAAGAAAATCCACAGCGGCCCCATAGCGATAACCGTTATAACCACCAGCTTCAATCCATTAAGCACGATAAGCGGAAGATGGAACGAAACCTGTTTCAGCCACAGTGCAGTGAACAGATTGTCGTGGAAAGCAAGCATAGGACGTACAAACACAGCCATGGCGAAATAAATCAGCATGCAAGTGAGGATTTTGCCGAGAACAGGCTCAAAGTGCAGCGTCAGCACAGGTGCGACGCCTTTGATTCCCACTATGGCGATAACAAGCATCAGTCCGCCGTATACGACAAGTCGGAAAAAGTATGCTTTGATATAGTCGTACCAGTCGCTGTCCTTTTCTTCCTCCTGCTGCTCAGGCGAGGTATAGCGGCTCAGCTTTTCTTTAGCCTTGTCGGACAATCTGGACTCTATAAAATTAACCATGAATGGTGACGATTTTATGCAGTACGGTGTAGTTAGGGTTGTAACCACAGAAACGGCTACCACAATAGGATACAGGAAGTCGCTTGTTACGCCCAGACTCATACCTAAAGATGCAATGATTAATGCGAATTCTCCAATCTGCGCCAAGGACAGGCCGCTGCTTATGGAGTTTTCCAGATTCTGACCGCCCAGCAGCATGCCTATGGATGAAAAGAGGGTTTTGCCAATAATGGTAACAATGCTGAGAAGCAGAATTGGAACCACATATTTCACAAGCATTTCCGGATCCACCATCAC
>CAZLJV010000176.1:0-2309 GCA_964559965.1 uncultured Oscillospiraceae bacterium
GTAGAAGAGGTGGAGAACTGTTCGATATTTTTCCGGAAGCGCCTGCAGTGCTATATAGACTGCATTTTCTTCCTTTGTCTGAAATTCAAATGAATCTTCCTCCATCTCGTCCAAGGGCACCGTACGCTTGCGGTAGGTGCTGTCTACAACTCTCTTAGCACAGTTAATCGTAGTTCTTATCAACCATGCCTTTCGATGCTCTTCTTCATTAAATTCAGGTTTCGTTCTGAAATATATCAGAAATACCTCCTGAAAAATGTCGTCTGCATCATCACGGCTCTTCACATAAGACAGAGCCACGCTGTAGACCGTTCCCTTGTAACGCTGGATGACGGTTTCAATACTTTCGTTTTGGACAAAAGCCTCAGCCATCGTCGTCCTCCTTACATTAATAACTCAAAGTAATACCCCAAAAGGTTACACAAAATCGAAAAAAATTTTATCTTTTTTTAAGAAAACGTTCAGAACATCTCTCAAGTCACATATTCATTGGAGAAATATGACTAAATATGTGATAAAATAACTCTATATGTTCGTGTACATCTAATTATTATATCAAACTACGAATAAGAACGCAACGAACTTTTATTTAATAATTTTGTAAGAAATGAGACGCTTTTTTCGTAAGAATGAAGCCGTATAGTATAAGAGTACCAAGTGGTACGGAATGGAGGATACTATGGCAGAAACCATACAGAAGCAAATGAACATACTGGTGTGCGATGATGATCGTGAAATTGCCGGTGCAATAGAAATCTATCTTAGAAACGAAGGCTATCATGTATTTAAGGCGTATGACGGATTTCAAGCATTGGAAATCGCCAGAAAAGAGGTGCTGCACCTTATCATTATGGACATTATGATGCCTAAAATGGACGGAATTCAGGCGACTATGAAGATACGCTCAGAAAAAAATATTCCAATCATAATGCTGTCAGCTAAGTCGGAAGACTATGATAAGATTACAGGTCTGAATGTGGGCGCAGATGATTATGTCACGAAGCCATTCAATCCGCTGGAACTCATAGCACGAGTGAAATCACAGCTGCGCAGATATACAAGCCTGGGGAGCATGAGTACGGCACAGATGACCGGAATCTACAGCTCAGGCGGACTTTGCGTAGACGATAATGAAAAAAGTGTGACAGTGGACGGTGAGGAAGTGGCAGTAACACCCATTGAATTTGGGATTTTGAAGCTGCTTACGGAAAATGCAGGCCGAGTATACAGCATGGAGCAAATCTATGAGCAAGTATGGCAGGAACCAGCCTACAATCCGGAAAATACAGTAGCGGTACATATTCGTCGAATTCGAGAAAAAATCGAAATCAATCCTAAAAATCCAAGATACTTAAAGGTGGTGTGGGGAATTGGATACAAAATTGAAAAACTTTAACCTTAGTGCAGCTTCGGGCTGCGGATACGGACTGCTTTGGGTGCTGTTGCACATTTTTACAATTGGTGCAGGCATTGTAAGCAGCATAGCACTTGCGTTATGGGCCATATATCGCTTCAACCTTCATGAGGTATATATGGGGATGAACGGTTTTCATGATGAAAACGGTCAGTGGGAGGAATATATCAGCCCATGGACTGGACGCATAACTAACCCTGATTTCGAAAACATTATGTCTGACGTGACCATTGGCGCCATAGCATTAGCAGCTATTAGCGCAGTTTTACTGGTAGCAGTCATGATTTTAATCGGACGCAGCAATAGGGAAGAAGATGGCAGCATTCATCTCAACTGGTTCGACAAAATCTGGTCGGAAGTACATGTCACAGTTGTCTGCTGTTTCGCCTGCTCATTTATCGGACTGGTTATCATTATGTATGACCTGTGGCCGATTCAGAACTGGTTCGGAATATTCGAATCCTACGCTCCTGACTCGAGCTACATGAGTATCCCTAACGAGCTGGGGCTAATGCTTATAATCATAGGATTGGCATGCTGCACAGTGCTCACATATACATCATTCTTTTCCATGGTGAAAAAGTTAAAAGCACACAAATTCTGGGAAAAATCTCTCGTGGGAGGTATCTGGCTCACATTGTGGCGAGGAGTTCGCGGAAGCGACAGACTGACGGTTAAGATAGCCGTATATTTAATACTCCTGTGTGCAGTGGCCGGGTTCTTTGGAATGCAGGCGGGTTGGAACTACTATTTCGAAATAGGCTGGGTTATGTTTGGCGCAATCATTTGCCTGCTGCTCATCTATGCCGTAGTTCCCAGCAAAATCCGCAAGTTCAATGCCATTCGACTTGGTGCTGAGGCTATCTCAGGCGGGGATCTGACATACAAGATTCCA
>CAZLJV010000177.1:0-2157 GCA_964559965.1 uncultured Oscillospiraceae bacterium
GTTTTAGGCAAGCTGGTTGAAGCAACGGAAGTTGAAATTCCAGAAGTAATGATTAAGGACGAAATCGACAGACAGATGCAGGAAATGAACCAGCAGCTGAGCTATCAGGGTCTGTCCATCAACCAGTACCTGCAGTACACAGGTAAGGCTATGTCCGACTTCGTAGACGAACTGAGACCTGAAGCTGAAAAGGCAATCAAGACTAGACTGGTGGTAGCTGGCGTTGTTGAAGCAGAAGCAGTAGAAATTTCCGAAGAAGAACTGGAAGAAGAAATCAAGGTAATGGCTATCCAGTACCAGATGACTGCTGATAAGGTTAAGGAACTGCTGGGCGACGACATGATGAAGTATCTGATTAAGGATCTGAAGGCTAAGAAGGCAATCGAAATCCTGTTCGAAAACGCTGTAATTAAGTAGTTTTACGCGTATCAGATTACGGAAAAAGTAAATACTATAAGTATGTTGCGAAGCCGGGCGGGCAGAAGAGTCTGCCCGGCTTCTCCCGAAAATGAAGAAAGAAAGTGAGGGGTATCTAAATGGCATTAGTACCATATGTGATTGAACAGACCAGCAGAGGGGAGCGGTCTTACGATATCTATTCCAGATTATTAAAGGACAGAATCATTTTCATCGGCGAACAGATCGACGAGCATCTGGCGAGCGTAGTAGTAGCGCAGCTTCTGTTTCTGGAAGCAGAAGACAGTGAAAAGGACATCTGCATATATATCAACAGCCCTGGCGGTTCTGTAACTGCTGGTATGGCTATATATGACACTATGCAGTATATCAAGCCTGATGTGTCTACAATCTGTATCGGTATGGCAGCAAGCATGGGTGCATTCCTTCTCTCTTCAGGAGCGAAGGGTAAGCGCTTCGCACTGCCAAATGCAGAAATCATGATTCATCAGCCTCTGGGAGGGGTAAATGGACAGGCAGAGGACATTAAGATTCACGCAGAGTGGATTTTGAAAACAAGAGATAAGCTGAATCAGATTTTAGCATCTAATACTGGGCAGGATTTAGCAGTTATTGAGCGTGACACAGACCGTGATAACTTCATGGGTGCTGACGAAGCATGTGAATACGGACTGATTGACCGTGTAATCCGATCCAGATAAGCAAGTAGGGGGATAAGAATGAGCAAATATGACGAAAACAAACAGCTGAAGTGCTCTTTCTGTGGTAAACCGCAGAGCCAGGTTAAGCGTCTGATTGCAGGCTCCGGCGTATACATTTGTGATGAATGTGTTAATGTGTGCCTGGATATCATCAATGATGATATGGATGGATATGGTGCTGCACCTAAGGAAGAGGCGGCATTTAGACTGCCTAAGCCTAAGGAAATCACTGAAATTCTGTCTGACTATGTAATCGGTCAGGACGATGCGAAGAGAGCGCTGGCAGTAGCTGTATACAATCATTATAAGAGAATAAACAATCCTAAGATGTCTCAGGACGACGAAATCGAACTGCAGAAGAGTAATATCGTTATGATTGGACCGACAGGTTCCGGTAAGACTTTGTTAGCTCAGACTCTGGCTAAGCTGCTTGATGTTCCGTTTGCGATTGCAGACGCAACTGCGCTGACTGAAGCCGGTTATGTAGGCGAAGACGTAGAAAACATTCTGCTGAAGCTCCTGCAGGCAGCGGATTTTGATGTAGAAAAAGCGCAGAAGGGTATTATCTATGTGGACGAAATCGATAAGATTTCCAGAAAGTCTGATAACCCATCTATTACGCGCGATGTAAGCGGTGAAGGCGTACAGCAGGCGCTGCTTAAGATTTTAGAAGGAACTGTAGCTAATGTTCCACCACAGGGCGGAAGAAAGCATCCGCATCAGGAATTCATCCAGTTCGATACCACTAATGTACTGTTCATCTGTGGCGGTGCATTCGATGGATTGGATAAGATTATCCAGAGAAGAATGGGTGAAAAGGTTATCGGATTCAACTCCGACCAGAAGAATACTAAGGTAGATGAAAAGGAACTGCTGAAAAAGCTCCAGCCTGAAGATCTGCTGAAGTTTGGTCTGATTCCGGAATTTATCGGAAGATTACCAGTTATCGTAACACTGGAATCTCTGTCCGAAGATGCGCTGGTAAATATCATCACTGAACCTAAGAATGCGTTACTTAAGCAGTATCGTAAACTTTTCG
>CAZLJV010000178.1:0-2138 GCA_964559965.1 uncultured Oscillospiraceae bacterium
AAGGATTTGAATATTGTGGTCTGATTACTTTTGATGGAGGACCAAAGCTCGCATACGAATGGGATCGGTAAATCTAATTACAATATAAAATAATACGATTGAACTTTTATATGAGGTCAAGGGAATTCCCTTGACCTTTTTTATCGTGGAGTCTGCTCCATGAACTGCTTTAAGAAAGTCTGAACAAACATATTTATTTCCATGAAATTGGTTTCCGTACCTTCATTGAGAATCAAATAGCCATTTTCATAAGCTGGATAGCACTCCATAGATGACAAACGAGTTTCATCAAGCAGGGAAACCAGAGGCAAAAATTGACTCTTCTGAAATTTCTGCGTATAGAAAGTGAACTGAAAATCCCCATCATCTGAAAAAGTGCAAGAATATGCCGCACTGCCGTGGTCGTAAGCCGTATAAGAAAACTTAGGACCACAATAAGTTCCATCAACAGTCAAGGCACGGCTGCCAAGGCGAATGCGACCTATGTTAAGCTGCGGCCAGTTGGAATCCTCCGCATCTGAAACCACAGGAAAACCTAAATAGCTCATGGCTCTGTGGAAGTTGGTCTGCTGAAGTATCGGAAGCAGCCTGTAAAGCTGAACTATGTCATCATGGTTGTGGAGCAAAATCTTTTCTTTCAGCATTTCTTTATGCTCGGGATTCTGTTCTTCCACATAGGCTTCGTACAACAATACGCTATCAGCACCGGATATTTCATCTTTTCTGTCGATATGAAATCCCATGTAATCTTCTATATTTTTCTGTTTCAAACTGTTAAGAGTCTTTTTTAGCGGACTGTGGCCGTGAAGTACGAGATAAAGATCCAGATTGCTGCATGGAATCTGTACATCACTGAAGCGATGGTATTCAGCTCGCTTGCTTATGAAAGGCAGGTCGAAATGCTTTCCGTTAAATGTCAAAAGCACATCATACTTCTTAAATTCCTCATATATGGCATTGAGCAGTTCAGGTTCATCACTTACTTTGTTTGCAAAGTACTGCGTGACAACACCATGTCCATCGGGATTTACTTCTAAAAAACCGGCAAGGACAACCTCAACATTTGATGGATTCAGTCCCATGGTTTCAATATCGAAAACTCCAAGTCTGAGCCCTCCGAAATATCGGTCGAAAAGGCGGGAGTTATAGTATTGCAGCTGATGTTCCTTTTTAATTATTTCCATATAAGATCTCCTTATCAAAATCCAATCAGTCTATACATAATAACCGTATAAAACAAAATAGCCTGCAGGGGAGCAGGCTACTTTGTTCAAAAGGGGTATTTTGGATTTGAGATTATGAGGTTATCAGGGGGGATAACCACATCTTTATAATAACTGATTTCATGGAGAAATGCAAGTGTTTAAGTGAAAATAATGTGAAAAAAATATAATAAAGTCGAAAAATGTCGAAAACTTTTACACAACTTACTTTAATTACCTGATATAATATGAGTTACAGAGAGATACTCTGTAAGTGTATTCAACAAAACATTTGAAATGTAACAGGAGGATTTACAATGGAAATTTTGAAGGTATCAGCAAAATCTAACCCGAATTCTGTAGCAGGCGCTTTAGCTGGCGTGTTAAGAGAAAGAGGTGGTGCAGAGATTCAGGCAATAGGTGCAGGAGCATTGAATCAGGCGGTTAAGTCGGTAGCAATCGCTCGAGGCTTCGTAGCTCCAAGTGGAATTGATCTGGTATGCGTTCCCGCATTTACGGACATCCAGATTGAGGGAGAAGAAAGGACTGCTATGAAACTGATTGTAGAACCAAGATAAATGTGGTAGAATACTTGCGGATAGATTTCATCAACAGATTTCGCAAATCCAAGTGATGAAAGAAGGAGGCAGGAAGATGACATTTGAAGAAAAGACGCTGGAAAGCCAGAGAATATATGAAGGTGCTATAATAAATCTGCGAAGAGATAAGGTGACTGTACAGAATGGAACATCATACAGAGAAATCGTAGAACATAATGGCGGTGCTGTATTAGCGGCCCTGACAGCAGAAGGAAAGCTGGTCATGGTTCGCCAGTTCAGAAAACCTGCAGAGCGTGTGATGTTAGAGGTGCCGGCAGGAAAGATAGATGCAGGAGAAACACCTATGCAGGCCGCTGTGCGTGAGTTGAAAGAAGAA
>CAZLJV010000179.1:0-2086 GCA_964559965.1 uncultured Oscillospiraceae bacterium
TGCCTGCCAATGTGCTTAATGTAGATGCTGCATCAGATGGCCCAAACATAAACAAGCCTGCGTACTTTAGCTACGACAGGAAGCTGAAGGATAAAGACGGGAATCCGTACCAGTACCCTTCAAGTGAAATGAAAGCCATGCAAATCCATGTGGTAAACTTTAACGACCTTTCGCTTTATTTAGCAAGTGCGGTAGAGCGTCAGTATTTAGAGGAATATCGCATCAGACAGGATGGCAAGGAATATGTAGCCTACTGCTTAGAGCATGGTGTAATTGTAAACGAATCCATGCAGCTTAAATCTGCTAAGGCAGGTAAATCCTACATAGAACAAGCCTATCGAGAAAGCCATAAATACTATGTCATGGAAAATATGGGACTGTGCCTTTTCTACGGTCGTAGAGATAACAGCTCCATTTACGATTTGCTTAACTCACAGAAAAGCGGTGGTCTTGGTTTCAGAGATTCCAAGTATTATGACAGTGGTACTCATTATCGCCTCACCGACTGGGAAGCTGCTACAAGACAGCTCATTCACGAGTCACGGCAGATGTTTCGTGATGAAAATTTCAAATTAGTTGGTACAAATCTGAAATATCAGACTGAATGGAACGGTTCAACCCTTGGTACAATCAATAAGTATCATTATCGTTCTGCACTAAAAGGTCAGCCTGCCGAAGATATCTATGATTATATGGTTCAGCTGATTCAAAATCACAGAGAATTTTCTTCTAACATAGCATCTAAAGTTAAAGCAAACCCAAAAGAAATTAAGCTATACTATAATGAAGATGATAAGGTATGGGAATCTAAAGACATCCATGTTTCAAAAGAACGTGCCTTTGAACTTATGGCTGTAGAAGGCAAGGGATACAAGAACATTACCATCAATCTCAAGCAGAAAAATGGTGAGTACAACTACAAGATAATATACAAGGGTACACCTAAATCTGATTTGACATATACCATAAAGAAAAAGCTCCAGAACATCTCTGAAGTTAATGACAGAGTCATCTGGGAATGCAAGAATGGTACTGGTCACATTCAGACGGTAGCAACAGGTGCATCTGACCCAGTAGAAGCATATTTCACGCTCAATCCGATAAATACTACCCCAGATCCAACACCAGAACCAGAAGAGCCTGCTGAACCTGGAACTCCTCAAACTGAGGAACCACCTGAACCAGAATACTTCCCTACTTTTGATTTCGAAGTAGAAAAAATTGATGCAAATCCTGGTTTTGACGGTGATGTGAGCACTCCTATGGGTGATGCCACATTAGCTGCTACATACACATTAGAACGCAGCTATGATGGCGGATCTACTTGGGAAACGATAGATTCAATAACTCTGAATGAATATGGTGAGTCTGCTACCCTCTCCGATCAGCCTTGGACATCTATGGATCAGTTCGACGAAAGTTTATCTGGCAAAACAGAAGAACACATACTCGAACCTGAAAATCCAGATGATGCTGAAGCTGAAGGTGAGCCTTGCGGATGCGGCATAGTAGAACCAACGAAAGCTGAATGGCGCGGAGAAGTTCAGTGGAGAATCACAGAAACCCGTCCTGACGGTAGATACTTAGAACCAGATCCATATGACAGCATTCGTGAATATACTGCTTCTTATTATGCTAAAACTGAAGACGAACGCAATTATGCTTGCGAAGATCCTGCTTGGACCGATGTGAGCTACGATGTCAACTTCAGTATAACCACTGGTGATTCATCCGTATCTAACAGCGGAAACGGAAGCGGAACAATCGCAGATGTGGACGACATCCTTTCCTTTGGTACTCAGACTTTCATAAATGACAACTTCCGTGGCAAAGTCACCATTTCTAAATCCTTAGAAAACGAAGATGTGTTCAACGAAAACTCAGGCGGTCTTGGTTCCGGTCAGAAGGATTCCACTAAGTCTTATTGGAGATTTAAGTTAGCGAGTGGGGGCTACGAAAATCATCCATATCATTATTTACAGAAAAAGTTTCACACACTCTTCATTTCCCCTCGAATCTTGCATCATCACGTCATTCAATATCTATCATACGTATCAATTACTAAAATCCGACATTTATTCAGACG
>CAZLJV010000180.1:0-2078 GCA_964559965.1 uncultured Oscillospiraceae bacterium
GATGATAACCGCTGTGACTACTGCAACAATCAGGTTGTAGAAACCGGTATTAACACCAGTAGCCTTTGCAAAAGTCTCATCAAATGTGAGAGCGAATATTTTGTTGTAAAACAGCACTACAACAGCTAAAACAATCAGCGACATAACGATGCAGATTCCTACATCGCTTCCGGACAGTGTCAAGATTGAAGTAGAACCGAACAGGGAGCTGCATACATCACCGGACACGTTGGAAGACGGCGAATACAGGTTGAGCAGCAGGTAGCCGAAAGCCATAGCGCCGACAGAAACCATAGCCAGAGCAGCATCACCCTTGATTTTAGCATTTTGTCCAGTCTTTAAGAGCAAGATTGCACAAAGTATGGTCACAGGAAGCACCACTATCATCTCACCTGTAATGTTAAGCACCGCAGCCACTGCCATAGCACCGAAGGCCACGTGGGACAGGCCATCACCCATGAAGGAATAGCGTTTCAGCACCAGAGTTACGCCAAGCAGGGACGAGCAGAGGGCAATTAGCACGCCTGTAATCAGTGCATACTGAACGAACGAATAGCTGAGATATTCACCCAGTAAATGGAACATGTTATGCATGGTGAGCACCTCCTCTGGAATTGGATTCCACAACGGCTGCGCTGGATTCGTTGGAATCGGCAGAATCATCGGATTCCACGCCGGCGATGAGGATTGTGGCAAAGGCCTGACCGATAGAGCTTTTCAGGTAAGCCTCCTTGGTGCCGAAGAACAGCGGCTCCTTAGCCAGATGCAAAATATGCGATGCCTGCCCCAGCGCCTGAGTGATGTCGTGGGAAATCATCAAAATGGTAATCCCTTCCTCCTTGTTCAGCTTGCCGATAATGTCATACATTTCAGCAGTTGCAGCCGGGTCAAGACCCGCAACAGGTTCGTCCAGAAGGAGCATGGATTCAGTCGCACAGAGCGCACGCGCCAAAAGCACACGCTGCTGCTGACCGCCGGAAAGATAGCGATAAGACTCCTTCGCCAGATGAGAAATCCCCAGACGAGCCATGTTTTGCGCCGCACGAGCGTGATCCGTCTTGGAATAGAAAGGACGCCAGCCCTTTTTGCCGAGACAGCCAGACAGCACAACCTCGCCGACGGACGCCGGAAAATCTTTCTGAACCTCAGTCTGCTGCGGTAGATAGCCGATTTCAGTTGGCTTCAGCCCGTCCCCCATGGTAATGCTGCCGCTCATGATAGGATTGCGCAGCTTCAGTATGGTTTTCATGAGAGTGGATTTGCCGGAGCCATTTTCGCCCACTATGCAAAGGTAATCGCCGCGATTTACCTGGAAATTTAAGTTTTCTGTAACAGCCTGCCCCTCGAATCCCAGAGTCAGGTTTTCTGCTTTTAATTGTGTCATAATTTCTCCAATCTTTTCTGTATTATGCCAGCGCTTCCTTGAGCACCGCTAAATTTTCTTCCATGATGGTCAGGTAGCAAGTGCCTGCATCGATGTCTCGCTGGTTGATTGACTGCATGGAATTCAGTGTCAAAATCCGTGGTTTCTCCACTTTTGCGTTGCCAACCACCGTCTTAGCAAAATCTGTTTTGCTGCCCTCTAATATGATTGCGCAGGTTAGCTGGTGTGCCTCCATTTCTTCGGAGAGATAGAGGATGGTTTCGAAACTTGCTTCTGTTTCCGCTGAGCAGCCGGGGAAGGCTGCTAAATATTCAAGGTTGTAGTCGTCTGTCAGATAGCGGAACGGAAAACGGTCTGCGAACAGCAGAACATTTTTTGATGCGTGGTTGACAGCATATTCGTAACTTTTGTCGATTGTTTGCAGCTTTTCGGAATATGCGAGTGCATTTTTTTCGTAGATTAGTGCGTTTTCAGGGTCCAGCTTGCAGATGGATTTTAGGATTGCATCGCAGGCGTCCTGTGCGCAGCGAAGGGAAAGCCACATGTGTTCGTCAAGCTCTTCGTCGTCATGGTCATCAGCTTCGTGGCTACCAGTGCCAGCGGCCGCTTCGGCTGGTTCGTCATGATCGTGGTCGTGATTGTGGTCGTGATTGTGTTCCATGCCTTCGGTGAATTCTTCTGCCTTAGCATCAAC
>CAZLJV010000181.1:0-2041 GCA_964559965.1 uncultured Oscillospiraceae bacterium
AAAGTAACTGCTAGTTTGCAAAAGTAGTTGCAAGCAAAAACAAGCAGTTAAAATTCATTTTTAGATCAGATTTTGGACGTTACAGTCCGTTTTTTGGGACTTGTATTTTGATAAGCTTGTATCATCGAAGGAAACTAAAGACAGAACAAGCTATCTGAGAAAGTGAGGTATGACTATGGCAATGTACGATTGGAATGGTAACGGAAATAGAAATGACATGGCGGACAATTTTATGGAATATCAGATTTATAAGGATTGTACAAGTAATAATAGGACACCAAGAAGCTCGACTAATTCATCGGGAAGTGTTTTCTGGATTGTATTTATTATTGCCTGCATAGCGGATGCATTCTGCGGAGGGCTTGGAGTACTGATTATGTTAGGATATGGATTACTTAAATTTTTAGGAATGTAACGATTACAAAAGAACAGGAGGATACGAGTATGAACTACATAGTTGTTGATTTTGAAATGAATCCAGTGGCAGGTGAGTACAGAGAGGAAAGACAGATTTGTCGTTCAGAGATTATTGAAATTGGAGCAGTTATCATGGATGAGAGCTTCATGGTTCTGGGAGAATTTAAGACTTTGGTAAAACCTCAGTACAATGATTCTATCTACAAGAAGTATGAGACATTGACCGGTATAAGTACGCAGATGGTTTATGGTGCGCCTACATTTGCTACAGCATATGAGATGTTTGTAAACTGGTGTGAATCATATGGCAACGATTATGAAGTTTATGCTTGGAGCGAGAATGACTACAATCAGCTGACGGCAGAGATGGAACTTAAGCAATATACGAAAGCTGACAAGATGCGTCCTCTTGAAAACTGGTTTGACTTCCAGAAGGAGTACACAGAGAAATTAGGGCTTGAGAGGATTATGTCTCTGGAGAAAGCCTTAGATTATGCCGGAATCGAATTTGAAGGACATATGCATGACGCATTATGTGATGCTAAGAACACGGCAGAATTATTTGCAATTGTTCGTAACGAAGAGAGATGCAATGTGGTATTGAAAGCAGTGATGGAAGTTTTGAAACCAAAGAATATCAGTAGCACACTTGGCGACATGATTGATTTTGGTGCGCTTATGGCGCAGCTGGCGTAAGGAGGAAAAGTTGATGGGTAAGATAACAGAGCTTAAGTATAAATTACAAAAGAAAGCAGGACAGGTGATTCTAGAGGAAGCAATAAAGCGTCTGGAAGCTGCAATTGAATTAAAAGACCAAGGAAAAGAAGCAGAGGGTGATAAGGTTGTGAATGATATGAAGGATTGGTTGGATGAAGTAATTCAGGATTTTGAAAAAGCTAAGGGTTCGGAACAACAACCGATAATTGAACGTTCCAGTCTTCCAAAGTTTGGAGAAGTAGTAGCAGAGGGAGATAAAATAATTCTTGGAGTGCTTAAGCTGGAGGAAAAGGAGAAATATCTTGCTGTTAATTCTGAGTATAGTTGCGTGAAGAAGGCTTTTTCAGATGAGAAATTTCGTGAAGAAACGTGGAAGGATTTTGTTTCTGACAATTCTTTTGTATGTAGTATCTATGATAAGAAATCGAGAGATTATGTGGGGTATTGTTCTGTTAAGAGTTTGGTAAAAGATGATTGGGAGCTTGCGATAGAATTATTGCCAGATGCATGCCATAAAGGTTATGGAACAGAAGCATTACCATTATTGATGCAAGCATTACATGAATTAACTGGTAGACGCTATTATCGTGCCAGAGTGGAAGTTGATAATTATGCGTCACAGGGATTGATGAAAAAACTTGGAGCAACACCAAACGGTATTAGTGAATTCCTGCTTCATGGAGAAGAGATTGAAAGGTTCCAAGAAGAGTACAAGGATATGATTACGGATGAGATAAGAGCTGTTGCGGCTGAGTTTTGCATGGATGCTGAGGATATTCTTGGATATGTGTTGGAGTATCGGTTTGATGTGGAGAATATGTAAGTGGAGGACTTGAAAATGCTGATAAATAGAATTAGGTAATTGCGAAACAAGTTCGCAATCTTGATTCCAAACAAGGAAGAAATC
>CAZLJV010000182.1:0-2040 GCA_964559965.1 uncultured Oscillospiraceae bacterium
CCCCTACCTTGATACCCTGCGCTTTGACTTTTTCAACAAAGTAATCGTATAATTTCTTAGCCATATCAGGCTTAGCTGCCTTAACGAAATTAGGACGGCGCCCCTTTCTTGCATCAGCAAGAAGTGTGAACTGAGAGATGACTAACATCTCTCCGCCTACATCTTGCAGTGATAAGTTCATCTTATCGTCTTCATCTTCGAAGATTCTAAGACCTACAATCTTTTCTGCCAGATAGTCTGCATCTTTCTCGGTATCCGTATCTTCCACACCCAGCAGAACTACGAATCCGCTTCCAATGGCACCTGTAACCTTATCTTCTACTGTTACGTCACCTTCTGTTACTCTTTGAACAACTGCTCTCATTTTATTGTACTCCTTAGGATTTAGCTCTGTAAACTTGAACGACGCCTTCAATTAAGCGAAGATTTCGCTGCACCTTCTGCATTTCCTGTGTACTGGAAATTGAAAGTGAAATAGTCATGTTTACCATGCCATCTTTACCTGCTTTTGCATTTACGCCGGTCAAATGGATATCCATGTCTTCACATACCTTAGATATATCAGAGAGTATACCCTTTCGGTCATAGCAAAGTATGCAGATATCCGCATTATATGATTTACCGATCTTCATATCTTCCCATTCTACTTCGATGAAACGAGCCTTTTCGGATTCTGGGAGTGATACGATGTTAGAACAGTCTTTGCGGTGCACTGATATGCCCCTGCCCTTTGTAATAAATCCGACAATTTCATCACCAGGAACAGGATTGCAGCATCTTGAAACACGAATCATCAGATTATCTGCACCCTTAACGATAATTCCAGGTGCATCATTTGATTTTCTCTGCTGTTTTAGCTGTTTCTGCTTTTTTTCTTCTGCAGCCTTGATTTCATCTATGGTCTCTTCCATAGACTTGGACTCGGTCAGCTGCTTATTGTCTTCATTATAGTATCCGAAGAGTAAATTGCAGAATTTACTCATCAGTGTTCCGCCGTTTGAAAGCTGCACATAGCCTTCATCCAGAGTGGCGAAACGCATTGCCTTCATGGCACGGTTGATATAGAGGGCTTTTGCGACAAGCTGAGGCTCGAAGCCTTTCTTTCTAATATACTTGTCCAGCATATCCTTACCTTTGTCGACTGTATCGGACTTGTTTTCTTTTTTAAGCCAGTTTCTTATCTTATTTCTGGCATTTGAAGTTTTCGCAATCTTCAGCCAGTCCACGCTTGGACCGCTTGAATTTGCGGAAGTTACAATTTCTACAACATCTCCATGCTGCAGCGTATAGTCGATGGTAACCATCTTACCATTTATCTTCGCACCCACACATTTGCATCCTACTGCTGAGTGGATTTTGAATGCGAAGTCAAGTGGTGTGGAACCGGCTGGAAGCTCAATAACATCTCCCTTAGGTGTAAATACGAATACCTGCGTTGCAAACAGGTCCATCTTCATAGTCTCTAAGAAATCCTTTGGATCCTTCAAATCCTTATTCCATTCAAGTGACTGACGAAGCCATGCCAGTTTCACATCATCAGAGTTGGAATCAGCAGACACCTTTCCTTCTTTATATTTCCAGTGTGCTGCAATACCATACTCAGCAACCTCATGCATTTCAAAGGTTCTAATCTGTATTTCGAAAATTTCTCCTTGCTCACCGATTACCGTCGTATGCAGTGACTGATACATATTCGGTTTCGGCATAGCGATGTAGTCCTTAAATCTGCCAGGAATAGGCTTCCACATTGTATGAACAAGACCAAGGACAGCATAACAATCTCTGACATTTTCGACCAATATACGAACTGCAATCAAGTCGAAAATTTCATCAATCTGTTTTTTCTGGAACTTCATCTTGCGATAGATGCTGTAGTAGTGCTTAGCACGACCGTATATCTCATACTTCAGCTTCATATCTTCTAAGACTTCTTTCAGTTCCTCAATTACGGAATTTATAGTCTCCGTACGCTGAATTTTTCTGTTTTCAACTTTTTCTACTAAGTCATTATATTCTTCGGGATGAAGATATTTCAAGGCT
>CAZLJV010000183.1:0-2002 GCA_964559965.1 uncultured Oscillospiraceae bacterium
TTTATATATTACCACAACGAACTCCATTCGTCAAGGGGTAATTTAGATTTTTTTCTAACATTTCTCATTTTTCTTTTTACTTCGGCTAAATGCAAACGATTTCTCGAAGTACTATGCTCTCTGCTTCCTGTCTGATTACCTCTCGTTTTATTTATCGCATATATATCTCCGCATGACACTTTCTGATTTGCGTGATATATTTTAGTTACAAGGAAGTGCCGCTTGTGGTAAGGCAGCTTCCCTGGTATATTAAACCTTACAGCTTTCAACCAATGTTCTATAATTACATTTTATAGAACATTGGTTCGTTTGTCGATTTTTTTCATTAGAAAAGAAAAGCTACGGTGTTACCTTTCGACATCACCGTAGCTTTCTTTATAGCCATTTTTTTATAGTCCCTAATTTTGAACTTCACTACATTTCTATTTTTTCTCGTTTTTTTACGTCTTTATGTAATCCCATCAATACGTAGCATACAACAGCCACCGTATTATACAGTGTAAAGAACACATACACTCCTGTTGCACCTGCCGCATCTAAGATCACGCCACCTATTAGATTACAGAATATTACGCTCAAATTATTCGTAACAGCATAAAATACAGCTATGGCCGCCCCACTGTACTTAGGACTTACTAAGTAGTCTACATACTTAACAAGCTCTACAAGCAGAATTCCATTGGCTATACCCTGAAGGAAGAATGTCCCTAAGAGCAGCGCACTTGACGGGCCAGTTGAATAGAATCCAAAACGAGCTACGGACACCAGCATCGCGAAGAGAATCAGTTTCTCCGACGGCACACGTTTTGTTAAGCCCGGAATCAGAATCATGAAAGGAGCCTCACTGCCTGCCATCAGTAAAAATGCAAGCCCAATTCCGCTAACATCTCCGCCGCCTTCTCTGAACAGGAAACCGTAGTACGTGTTGTTGGCAATATTCGTGCCCATTACGAAAAAGCTGCAGAAAATCAGCTTTACATAAGTCTTGTTATGAAGAAGTTCTGTCAGTTTAACCTTCTCACCTTTTTTATTTGCATCTTTAGGCTCTTCGAATTTCGGTTCAGACTCTCTAAACAAGAGTGCCGCACCTATCAAGAAAGCCGCTGCATACACATAAAACAATACGCCCAATCCATGATATTCTGCAATTTCGCCAGTCGCAAATACGCACAGCGCATATCCCACCGCACCGAATGCACGAACGATTGGGAAATTTCCACCTTTGCTGAGAACCAACGAGTCGCAAAGTCCGTGCAGTGGAGACTGGAAGAAATACTGGCAGCAATAAAGCAATGCATACAATATGAATATTTCTGCATGTTTGCTCACGAGCGCTATGCACGCTGCCGCAATACTCATACCTATCAATATCCACCTTTTGTGGCGGCTGTTAGAATATCTGTCGCCCCAAAAAAGTCCTGCAAAAAACGCTGTCGCCGTCCCCATTGAAGTGATTATCCCTACCTGAGTCCCGCTAAATCCAATCGAGCTTAAATACTGACTTATCAGCGGACAAAACGCACCCAGCGGACAGTATAAAAAAAAGTAAAGCGCTGCAAATCGCGCCGTGGTTTTTCTTGAATTTTGATCCATATTTTTCTCCTTTTTAGTCATACATAATTAGTATAACAAAAGACGCTTTCGCAAACAATACCCCTAAGATATATTTTTTGGAGGTAAAGCCGTGTTAATCGTATCAATCCGAACCCTCATCATGTATGCACTTGTGCTACTTGCAATTCGTCTTATGGGTAAATCCGAACTTTCAAAGATGTCGCCTTTCCAAATGGTAATCATATTTATGATTGCAGAACTGGCTGCCATTCCGATAGACGACCCTGCCGAATCCCTTGTCAGCGGCATTATAGCCATATTCACCCTTACATTCCTGCAAATCGCCCTTTCCCTGCTCTCAATTAAGTGCGAAGGCTTCAAAAATTTCATTTCCGGCAAGCCCAGCATTCTTATCGAAAAAGGAAAAATCAACGTCAAAGAACTTAAA
>CAZLJV010000184.1:0-2002 GCA_964559965.1 uncultured Oscillospiraceae bacterium
CAGCACTGTCCCCTTAAAAATCTTTCTGACTTTTTTAGCTCCATTTTTCATGATAGTGGATTCACCCATGGTCACCTGACCATCGCCAGCGATTGCCACATCATTTGGTCCACGTCTAACTGCGCAGATTGTTGTTGCATGAAATTGAATCATCAAAAATACCTCCGTTTTTTATTTTACTCTTTATAATTACACTGGTCATTGGAGCATGCCAGCTGAGAGTTTTTAGTTTTTCTTTCCAGAAGAAGCTGTCCGCACTCAGGACACTTCTTATCTGTAGGCTTATACCAGAAAGCTCTGTTACATGTTGGATAATTGCTGCATCCATAAAAAATCTTACCTGAACGACCACGCTTAGCTACAATATCGCTTCCGCAGTCTGGGCAGGATACTCCGATAGACTTAACTATGGCCTTAGTATTCTTACATTCAGGATAGTTAGAGCATGCCATAAATTCACCGAATCTGCCTGACTTGATTACCATTGGACTTCCGCAAAGCTCGCAGTCTTCCCCTGCAGGCACATCTTCAATTTCAACTTTTTCGATGGCATTATCTGCAATTTCAAGTTCCTTGCTGAACGGACCATAGAAATCTCTGATAATTTCTTTCCAGTTAAGATCCTTTACTTCCACATCATCGAGTTTGTCTTCCATGTCAGCGGTGAAGCCTGCATCGACAATTTCCTTGAAATAGTCTTCCATCATGCCTGTTACTAAGAAACCAAGTTCTGTAGGAATTAAAGTCTTCTTCTGTCTAACAATATACTTTCTCTCTGATATTGTACCAATAATCGGAGCATATGTCGATGGACGTCCGATGTTTTTTTCTTCAAGTTCCTTCACAAGACTTGCTTCTGTAAATCTTGCAGGAGGTTCTGTAAACTTCTGATCAGATGTGATTTCCTGAGCTTTCAGCATTTCGCCTACTTCTAATTCAGGCAGATAGCTGTCCTTATCTTCGTCCATCTGAGAATTATAAATTTTCTGATAGCCATCAAAAATCAGCTTGGAACCTGATGCCTTCAGAGTGTAATCACCATTTACAATGCTAACCTGCATGCTGTCGAATACAGCAGCAGACATCTGGCTTGCCAGGAAGCGAGTCCAGATAAGTCTGTATAATTTATACTGGTCGTTAGTAAGTGAATCCTTAATGGATTCAGGATCCATAGTTACATTACTTGGACGGATTGCTTCGTGAGCGTCCTGAATGTCCTTCTTTTTATTAGAAAATACATTATTAGCAGTATAATTGTCACCGAACTGAGCTGTGATATATTCCTTCGCAGCAGCCTTAGCCTCTTCAGAAATACGAACAGAGTCTGTACGAATATATGTTACAAGACCCACTGTTCCGTGTCCCTTGATTTCCACACCTTCGTAAAGCTGCTGAGCTACCATCATAGTCTTTTTAGTAGTAAATCCAATCTTGTTGGACGCATCCTGCTGCAAACTGCTTGTTGTAAATGGTGCGAAAGGCTTACGGCTGCGCTGCTTCTTTGCGATTGAACCAACCTGAAAACTTCCAGCTTCCCACTCAGCTACGATTTTCTTAGCCTGCTCTTCATTTTCTACGATAATTTTCTTACCCTTGTATTCAGCTAGCTTAGCTGCAAACTTTTTATCCTTTTTGAAAACTGCCCCTAAGTTCCAATATTCCTTAGGTACAAAAGCCTGAATTTCTTTTTCTCTGTCGCAGATAATTTTAAGCGCTGCCGACTGAACTCGACCTGCAGACAGACCTCTGCGGATTTTTCTCCAAAGAAGCGGACTGATCTGATAACCTACCAGCCTATCCAGCACGCGACGAGCCTGCTGTGCATCTACTAACTTCAAATCGATTGGGCGTGGCTTCTTAACCGCAGCCTTGATTGCATCCTTAGTGATTTCGTTGAATACAATTCGGCATGGAGTATTTACGTCGATACCTAACAAATATGCTAAATGCCATGAAATAGCTTCCCCTTCACGGTCCGGGTCAGTTGCGAGGTATATTTTAC
>CAZLJV010000185.1:0-1990 GCA_964559965.1 uncultured Oscillospiraceae bacterium
TACTAATACTTTAAATGCCATTCTATTTTCCTCCTACGTCCTATTTCTTGAAAGTCTTACCAGCGATTACCATTCTCTGTACTTCAGAAGTACCTTCATAGATTTCAGTAATCTTAGCGTCTCTCATCATTCTTTCTACTGGATAATCCTTAGTGTAGCCGTAACCACCGTGGTACTGTACGCACTTAGTAGTTACTTCCATAGCAGTTTCAGCAGCAAACAGCTTAGCCATTGCAGCAGCTTCGCTGTAATCCATGTGCTTATCCTTCATGTCAGCAGCCTTGTAGATCAGCAGTCTAGCAGCTTCGATCTTAGTCTTCAGATCAGCCATACCGAACTGCAGAGCCTGCATCTGGGACAGCTTCTTACCGAACTGCTTTCTAGCCTGCATGTATTCAACAGTTACGTCGAATGCACCCTGTGCGATACCCAGAGCCTGGGAAGCGATACCGATACGGCCGCCGTCCAGAGTGGACATAGCAACCTTAAAGCCGTCGCCAACCTTACCCAGCAGTCTGTCCTTAGGAATCTTGCAGTCTACGAAGATCAGTTCTGTAGTGGAGGATGCGCAGATACCCAGCTTATCTTCAGTCTTACCGATGGAGAAGCCTTCGTCACCCTTTTCAACGATAAATGCGGAAATACCGCGAGTACCCTTGGACTTGTCAGTCATAGCCATTACTACGAAAGTATCAGCATAGCCACCGTTAGTGATGAACACCTTGGAGCCGTTTAACAGCCAATAGTCGCCGCAGTCTTCTGCTCTAGTCTGCTGACCAGCAGCATCAGTACCAGCACCTGGTTCTGTCAGACCGAATGCACCTAACTTCTTACCGGACAGTAAGTCTGGCAGGTACTTTTCCTGTTGTAAATAGGCCAGCAGCACAGGGAAGTGTGTGCAGAGCAGATAACACCTGTGGATGCGCATACTCTGGATAATTCTTCTACAGTGATAGCGTAGGAAATGTGGTCACCGCCTGCACCACCGAATTCGGTAGGGAACGGAATACCTAACAGGCCATACTTAGCCATCTTTTCTACAGTTTCAACAGGGAATCTGTGTTCCTTGTCGATGTCTGCAGCTAATGGTTCAACTTCGGTTTCAGCAAAGCTTCTTACCATCTGTCTTACGAATGACTGTTCTTTCGTCAGTTCAAAATTCATTTAATTGCCTCCTTAAATTATAATAACGGTTCCTTTTTCGCTGGTCCCGCATATCTAACCTGTGTCATTCACAAAGTTATAACATCATACATATTTATTAAACCACTTTTTTGTTAATATTGCAACAGAATTTTTAATTTTCTCGTCGCAAAAAGTCGATTTTTTCTGTATTTTTTTCAGTACACACAATGTCAACACACACTTTTCGCCATTTAATTACAACTCACATCAAAAATGTAATTTTACCCCATCGATTCAGCCATTTTTTTAAGTGTCCTCTTCTCGATTCTGCACACCTGCACCTGCGAAATTCCCATCAAATTCGCCACCTGCTGCTGAGTGAAATCACGATAATATCTCAACACGATTACCTTCCTTGCATCAGGCTCCAATCCAGCCAAAGCCGCCTTCAAATCCATGCGACACACATTTTGCTCCTCGTAATCACTCCGAAGCGCCGGAATCCTCTCGACTTGATCGGAATCCAGCTCGCACATATTTTGCAAAGCATCTGCCGCCTGGCACGCCTCCTGCACACGCTCTATTTCCATGCCGGCCTCACTGGCGATCTCTGTCAGCCGTGGTGCTACGCCATTCTTTTTTAGTAGCTCACTTTCGGTCCGTCGGACTAGTGCAATGTCACTTTTTAGGTTACGGCTCATTTTTACCAGCCCGTGGTCGCGAATTTGTGATTTGATTTCGCCTGCGATCATGGGGACGGCATAGGTGGAAAATTGCAGCCCTCGTTCTGGCTCAAACCTGCGCGCCGCCTTTATCAGACCGATGTACCCGATTTGCATCAAATCCTCAACGCTCTCTCCATAAG
>CAZLJV010000186.1:0-1952 GCA_964559965.1 uncultured Oscillospiraceae bacterium
TCTTACTTCTTCGATGGAAATTTCAACTACTTCCTTGCCAGTCAGCTTCTTCAGGTCTGCCTTCAGGGCATCGATGCCGTCACCAGCTCTACCGATAACCATACCAGGCTTTGCAGTCAGAACGATAACTCTGATCTTGTTTTCAGCTGCTCTTTCAATAAGAACCTTAGAAACGCCAGCCACATATAATTTCTTCTTTACATATTCTCTAACCTTGCTGTCTTCAATCAGATAATCAGCAAAGTTCTTCTTGTCTGCATACCACTTGGAATCCCAGTCTTTAATAACGCCGACTCTTAAACCATGTGGACTTACTTTCTGACCCATGAATGAACCTCCTTATTCCTTCTCTCTCAGAGTAACACCAACGTGGCTGCTTCTCTTTAAGATGATTGATGCTCTACCCTGTGAACCGGCTCTCCATCTCTTCATTGTAGGGCCCTGATGAGCATATACTTCTGCAACGTATAAATTGTCTGGATTCATATCGAAATTGTTTTCTGCGTTTGCTGCAGCAGACTTAACAACTTTTTCTACGATTTCGGAACCTTTACCAGGTGTGAACTTTAAGATGTTCAATGCCTCGTTTAAGTCCTTGCCTCTTACTAAGTCAGTAACAGGCTTCAGCTTGATAGGAGACATCTTCACATATTTTGCAACTGCTTTTGCTTCCATTTTCATGTTCTCCTTTCTTATCTCTTAACCTTAGAGGACTTGTCAGCAGCATGACCTCTGTAGTTTCTTGTTGGAGCGAATTCTCCAAGTCTATGACCTACCATGTCTTCAGTGATGTATACTGGGACATGCTTCTTGCCATCGTGTACGGCGATAGTGTGTCCAACCATCTGTGGGAAAATAGTGGATGGTCTGGACCATGTCTTGATTACTTTCTTTTCGTTAGCTGCGTTCATGTCTTCGATAGCCTTCAGCAGCTTAGCGTTTACGAAAGGACCCTTTTTAAGTGATCTACCCATTATATATGCTCCTTCCTAATTACTTTTCGTTTCTTCTCTTTACGATATACTGATTAGAAGCTTTGTTCTTCTTTCTGGTCTTGTAACCCAGTGCAGGCTTACCCCATGGAGTAACCGGACTCTTACGACCGATTGGAGATCTACCTTCACCACCACCGTGTGGATGGTCGTTAGGGTTCATTACGGAACCTCTTACAGTAGGTCTGATACCCATGTGTCTCTTTCTACCTGCCTTACCGATCTGGATGTTAGCGTGGTCAGCATTACCAACTTCGCCGATTGTAGCTCTGCACTTCATGCTTACCTTTCTAACTTCGCCGGATGGCAGTCTAACCTGTGCATAATCGCCTTCCTTAGCCATCAGCTGAGCGCCGTTACCAGCAGATCTTGCCAGCTGGCCGCCCTTACCAGGCTTCAGTTCCACGTTGTGAATGATTGTACCAACAGGAATGTTAGCGATTGGCAGTGCATTACCAACCATGATATCTGCATCTGCACCAGATTCAATCTTGTAACCAACCTTCAGCTTGTTTGGAGCCAGGATATATCTCTTTTCGCCATCTGCATAAACCAGCAGTGCGATGTTTGCGCTTCTGTTTGGATCGTATTCGATAGTCTTAACAACTGCTGGAACACCATCCTTATCTCTCTTGAAGTCGATGATTCTGTATTTATGTCTAGTACCACCACCGTGATGTCTTACGGTGATCTTACCTCTGTTATTTCTACCTGAATGCTTCTTCAGGGTTACGGTTAATGACTTCTCAGGTGTGCTGGTAGTGATTTCCTCGAAAGTGGAAACTGTCATACCTCTCAGACCAGGAGTCGTTGGATTATATTTTCTAATTCCCATTTTGTTTCAGCCTCCTATTACAGTCCCTGGAAGAATTCAATTTCCTTACTCTTTTCAGTCAGAGTAACGATTGCTTTCTTGTAAGCAGCAGTTCTGCCAACATATCTTCCCATTCTCTTTACTTT
>CAZLJV010000187.1:0-1914 GCA_964559965.1 uncultured Oscillospiraceae bacterium
ATTTGATCGAATAACTTTGTTCCGCAAAAAGAAGGAAGAAGTGAAACAGTCTGGAATACAGGAAGATGTTAGCGCAAGTGATTATGAGATAGATCAGATATTCATGGCTGTTACGATGAATTAACAGCACTATTGGTGAAAATACAATTTAATAGTGAAGATCTCCTTATATGTGCAGGAGATTATATTGATAGAGGTTCCAAGAATTATGAAATTCTGACATGGCTGATGAATGCCCCTTCAAATGTTGTTTTGCTGAGAGGAAATCATGAAGAAGAGTACCTTGCTAATGTTGATATCATGAATTCTATATGTACAAAGTGTGGACTGAATGAAGAAAGTGTCGATGATACAAAGATTTTATATCAGGCTGTTTGTGAACTAGCAAAACAAAAAGAGAATACTTTTTTCGATTGCTATGGAACGATTGGAAAGTTGATTAACGAAGAGTTGGTTACCTTTAAGATGCTAAATCAGTGGGCAGATCGTATCAAGAAAATGCCGTATTTTTACAAAACCACGGTTGGAGAGAGAAATTGTATCATCGTACATGCGGGATATATTGAGAATTTACAAAATGCTGATACAGAAGATACCTATAATAGCTTAGAAGAGTTCTATTTATATGCTAGGGATGATGCTTATATGTGTGGTGGCATAGAAAACGGAATGGTTATCGCAGGTCATACACCGACAACGTTAGAGGAAGAATTTCCATATAATAACGGAATGGTCTACCGGATGTATGATGAAGAATTAGATTGTATTTTTTACGATATCGATTGCGGTTGTTTTATGTATAAAAAACATGAGGGTGCAAAATTAGCATGTGTTCGCCTGGAAGATGAGATGATTTTTTATCAAGATCCAAAAGAAAGTAAGAATGAACAAAACTTATATTTAGATGGAATCATGGGCCTGGTGGTTGGAGATGCGCTCGGCGTTCCGGTGGAATTTTCTGATCGGAAAGAGAGAAAGCAAGATCCGGTTAAGGAGATGCGAGGATACGGAACGTATCCGGTACCGAAGGGCTCGTGGTCAGATGACAGCAGCATGGCATTAGCTTCCTTATCTGCATTGTATACTGACGGACTGGATTTGAAGAAGACCATGGATAACTTTGTGGCATGGGAACAAGAGGGCGAGTTTACACCACAAGGTGAGGTGTTTGACGAAGGAAACACATGCAGTTTTGCAATCTATGATTATATGAAATCCGGAGATGTGTCTACATGCGGCAGGACAGGAGAAAACAGTAATGGAAATGGTTCACTCATGCGGATTTTACCGGTGTGCATCTATCTGAAATATATGCAGGAAGAAAGCAGTTTGGATGATGATTCAGCTGTTGAGATTGTGCATCAAATGTCCGCTTTAACCCATGCGCATCTCAGAAGCAAAATGGCGTGTGGAATCTATTTCTTTTGCGTAAAAGAATTGGCAAAAAGAGAAACGACTTTGCAGGATGCCCTTCAAGCTGCTATTGAAAAAGCATTTGCTTTTTATGAGAGAAATACAGAAAGTAAAAAGGAATTGGACCATTTTGCAAAAATAAGAGATATTAAGAAATTAGAGCAACTTCCGGAATCGCAAATCAGGAGCGGCGGCTATGTAATCGAATCCATCGAAGCATCCTTATGGTGCTTGCTGAATACTTCAAGTTACGAGGAATGTGTACTGGCTGCTGTAAACCTGGGGGATGATACCGATACAACAGCAGCTATCGCAGGTGGTCTGGCAGGTGTATATTACGGATACGATATGATTCCGGAAAAGTGGAAAGCAGATATTATTCGCAGATCATGGATTGAAGAAATGTTGCAGAAGCATAGGGAACAGGATTACCACGAATTATAAATCGGTGTAAAGAATATGGTTTACCGGCTCCTGTATTTGAAGAATTTGGAGATGGCT
>CAZLJV010000188.1:0-1906 GCA_964559965.1 uncultured Oscillospiraceae bacterium
ACTTCAGATGGCGAGCGTGACTGGCGCACGAACCTTGATTGGACATATGATAAATCAAGTGGGCAACGAGGATTCTAACGCATACATGCTTGCAAACGCCGAAGGGCCAAGAAGTGGCATGACTTCGCAAGTGATTCTCGAATTTGAAGGCGCGAAAACAGCGACCGTATACAATTTCAAAAAAGGCGAAAAGACATGCGTTGATTTGACTAATGGTACATTGATACTGGAAATTCCGGTAGGCGAGGGAATATTGGTCACATTATAATACAAATAAAATAACACAATATCAATGTGGAAAATGCGGTGTAACCTCAGAATGACGGGGTTACACCCTTTTATTCTAAAAAAATAGCACCCGCATGCACATCTTCTAAGACCTAACGATGTGTATACGAATGCTTTCGTATCTACTACCCGGTGGTAGTTCATATATGAAATTATAATTTAAAAATTTTGTGTTGATATCTTGCAAGCGCATTCAGAAGAATGATGCCAAGTACACCGCAGTAGATTATCTCTCCAATACCTACTGTCAACATCATATATGGGATTGGCAGCGGCTCACCATAAGCATAGCGCAAGATAAGAGGCACAATAATCGTGTTCGCAGCAATTGGCGGAATCGGCGCCAGATATCTGCTTTTCTTTCGCAATAAATAAGTAAACACAGCACCAAGTAAGGTTGCAATACTTCCGAAGATTACATCAATCAGCATGCTGCCGGCTAACAGATTGCCAATCAGACATCCAAGAAATAGTCCCGGTATGGCTGCAGGTGTAAAATACGGCAGGATTGTTAAGGCCTCTGCCGGACGAACCTGAATCGGCCCGGAGCTGAAGGTGGCGAAAGAAAAGGTCATCACCACGTAAATGGCGGCAATCAACGCGCCTTGCGTCATAAAGCGTACACGTTTGTTATTCATGATTTTTCTCCTTAGTTTTATTTTACGTCAGGATGGTTACGAACTGACGATTCAATTACGCTGGAATTATACCATATTCAGAATCTCTTGGATAGACTCAATTTTATTTTGCGGATGGGAAACCTCACCAAATCCATATGCTGCATAGACAAATGGAACCTCAGCATATTGACATGCATCATAGTCTCCACGCGTATCACCGACATAGAAGACATTTTTGAGATTGTTTCGCTCCATAACAAGACGAATATTTTCGCCCTTTGTCAGGCGTGTGTTGCCAAAACTTTCATAATCTGTTACATATTTTCCAAGGTCATTACTCTCAAGAAACAGCTCAATATAACCGACCTGGCAATTGCTGACGATACATACTTTAAGCGTTTTCGAAAGCTCTTTAAATACTTCACTGACACCCGGATAGAGAAGGGACTCTTTGTTCTCTCTTAAGATACGGTGTTCATGCTTACAGCATACCTTTAGAATTTCCTCCTGCATTTCTTTGGATTCATTCGGGAATAGATTAGAAACGATGATGTCCATTGGCTTCCCAAACTCTCCCTTTAAACGCTCGCCGGTAATTGGAGTATCTGTTTTTATTTGAAGTTCTTTAGCACCCAGATTCCAGGCTGTTGCGACCAGATCTGTTGTATCCCATAAGGTGCCGTCTACATCGAAAATTATTGCGTCCATTTTAAAATCCTTTCATATCTCTAAAACTAATCTAGAGGCTTGATAAACCTTTTGTTAGTATACCATTAAGTCTTGAAAAAAGCCATGGAAAAGTATATAATACGGTGAAGTACTTTTTTTAAAATGATAGAATGATTGAGGAAGAGAAGAATGAATTTTTACAGCAAAAAAGTAAGAACCATTATGGCAGTTGTTATTATTGTATTGATAGCAGCTATGGTAGGTACCAGCGTGATACCTTATTTGTTTTAGAATAGGAAGAGAGTTTGCAGTGATTATTTAGTAGAAAG
>CAZLJV010000189.1:0-1899 GCA_964559965.1 uncultured Oscillospiraceae bacterium
AAATAATACTCCAAAATCTATTGACAAAGTCCTTGAAAAATGGGAAAATATCAAGGTGAAGGAATCTGGAAATCCAGACCAGACCAGCATACTGGAGAAGGTGCCCAGGGCTTTGCCTGCTTTGACTCGGGCAAAGAAGGTACAGAAAAAAGCTGCCGACGTGGGGTTTGATTGGAATGACGTCGCCCCCGCCCTGGATAAAGTTCAGGAGGAAACTTCTGAGCTTCGTGAAGCTTGGAAGAGTGAAGATCCGGAAGCTATGAAAGAGGAGTTAGGGGACTTACTGTTTTCGGCAGTAAATGTTGCTCGCTTTCTCGGTGTTGATCCGGAAGAAGCACTTACTTTCACAACAGACAAATTCATCAGACGATTTGCATATATCGAGAAAGAAGCTATGGCTTGCGGCAAGCGGATGGAAGATATGAGTCTTGAGGAAATGGATCTTTTGTGGGATGAAGCGAAACGAAACATGTAGTACGCACCTAAGCTGGTGAGTGATTATACGTTAAATTATAAGGAGGAATATCAATGAACAAGGCTGAATTAGTAGCTGCAGTTGCAGAAAAGGCTAATATGACAAAGAAGGATGCAGAAGCTGCACTGAACGCAGTAATCGGTAGCATCGAAGAAGCTTTAGTAAAGGGTGAAAAGGTACAGTTAATCGGTTTTGGTACTTTTGAAACTAGAGAAAGAAAGGCAAGACAGGGCAGAAATCCTAGACAGCCAGAAGAAGTTATTGAAATCGCTGCATCTAAGGCTCCAGTTTTCAAGGCTGGTAAGGCTCTGAAGGAAAGCGTAAATAAGTAATTAATTTGTTAATATAGGCAATCGTGCCTTTATTAAATAAAACTTTTAGCTCGTTGAAAGGTTGATTGTTTATGAGAATCGATAAGTTTTTAAAAAATTCAAGGCTTATTAAACGCCGAACTGTTGCGAAAGATGCCTGTGATCAGGAACGAGTAAGCATAAATGGTAAGGTGGTTAAGGCTGGAGCTGAAGTCAAAGTGGGCGACATCATTCATATTGAATTTGGTAACAGTTCCATAGATGCCAAGGTTTTGAATCTTGTTGACTCTTGTAAAAAAGAGGCTGCAGCGACAATGTATGAAATAATCCAATAAAAAAGACCTTTTAGGTCTTTTTTATTTTTACAAAATGTTCTGCAGTGTTAATGCTTCCTGGCGGCGCAGCAGTGAAAGCTGCCTGCACACTGCCTGTATTTCACCGGTTGAATTAGATTGATCTTCTGCTTGAATGTACTTAGATGTTTTAGCTAATGAAATATCTATTTCATTGATTAGATCGCTGCTTGTGAAACACATTGAAAACTTTCTGAAGGAATTCCATCTGTTTTGAACAAGGGAGAGCTGCTGCAGGCTGTCCTTCCAATTTTCTGATTCGATGGAAGCGGTGACATTGTTCTCAAGCTGGGCGGTTAAATATTCGGTTTCCTGATCCGAGCGATAGAGAAAGTAAATCCAGCCAGTGAATAGAAGGACTAGTATGAGGAGTGCAATTAAAAAATCTTTCATATTGTTACCTCCGGTGCATAGTTGTGATTCTCTTTTGGATGCTGATATACATGTATGGTTTTGTTCTCGTCGCAAAAGGCCAGAAAAGTGTCAGCGATAGACAGACCTCGGGAAGTGAGATTTTGCAGGAAAACATCTTCGCGAATCCCTGAAAGCCAAAGATTTTTCTGATACAATGTGCCGTCGGAGACTAAGATGACTGGAAGACTGCCTTGATTTACAGCCAGCTGCAAGTCTTTAGGTGTTACAGGCTGTGCTTCGGCTTTCGGTATGACGGTGAGTTGACCGTTGGATTCTAAAATCGCATATTGAACATTGCTGATTGAGGGACAATTTTCTAAACGAAGTTGTTCGGTAAGATCGGTGA
>CAZLJV010000190.1:0-1688 GCA_964559965.1 uncultured Oscillospiraceae bacterium
ATGACCCTCTGCTTGTAAGGCAGATGCTCTCCCAGCTGAGCTAAGCGCCCTTGGTGTTCGTGTCTTAACTGCTCGACACATTTATTGATTATACATCATCTTGTATCGTTTGTCAAGCACTTTTTTTCATTTTTTTCTTTCGCAGTTTTGAGCGGAACCGCTACATCTTGTAGTGTGTTCTGCGCTCTCACGCGACAGCTTGTTTATAATACCACCAATTCCCGTTTAAGTCAACCCCATTTTTAAAAAAAATTGGATTTTTTTAAATTAATTTCATCAAACCAGACGCTTCACCAGCCGAATCTCTTGATTTTTCAACGTTCCGCGCCCTGCCGTCAAATTCGTAATCTGACTGATCACAGCCTCTTCATCCTCCGGAACACATGCTAAATCCATGGACACAACATCCAGATAACGAATTTCTTCAATCGAAAAACCACCTGCGCTGCCATCTGCACCTGAGCCGGAAACAGAAGCCAGATTCTGAATCTTTGCTAAGTGACTGTAATCCACTTCCCATGTCATTACAGCCATTTCCTCTATATCACAAATGCCCGCAGCTTCCAGTCCAAGTTTCGCACTGCTTGTATATGCGCGCACTAATCCGCCGGTTCCCAGCTTAATTCCGCCGAAATAACGGGTAACTACCACAACCACATTGGTGATTCCCTCCTTAACCAGCATCTGAACCATAGGCGCACCGGAAGTACCCTGCGGCTCACCATCGTCGCTGGCCCACTGAATTTGAAACTTATCCCCAATTACCATCGCCGGCACATTGTGAGTAGCATCTTTATGTTTCTTTTTAATAGAAGCAATGAAGGCATCTGCCTCCTCTTTCGTCTCAGCAGGAGACACATAGGCGATGAAGCGGGACTTCTCTATGATCTGTTCCGCCTCAGCCGCCTGAAAAACTGTACTATATAATTTCATCTATCTCATATTCCTTATATCTTTGATAATCAGCATTCTTAAGAGTCAGCTTAAGATAAGTCCCCTCTGCCTGATATTCCATAATAGAAACCTCCGCCTTATCGCAAAGATAAGATGTAATATCCCCGCGAGTATACGGAACCATGAGGCAGCAAGAAACCTCGTCAGAGAAGATTTTGCTCCGAACAAGAGAAAGAAGTTCGTCAATGTGATAATCTTCCTTGGCAGAAATAAAGATGTGTTCCTTTCCTGGGCGCACAACCACGGTCTCAGGATCCACCAGGTCGATTTTATTAAATGCCAAAATCCGCTCCTTCTCACCTGCTCCAATCTCCGACAGCACTTTGTCCGTCACATCGATGTGGAAATCATGATTTTCGTAAGCCGAATCCACAACATGCACCAGTAAATCCGCATAAGTCACCTCTTCAAGGGTCGCTTTGAAAGCATTTACCAGAGAATGAGGCAGTTTGCTGACGAAACCAACCGTATCGATTAAGATAAACTGGTGATTTGAGTCCAAAACGACACTGCGCTGCGCTACATCGAGCGTAGCAAAGAGCATATTTTTTTCAAATACAACCTTGCGTTCCTCTTCATTTTTCTCCGTCTTTGCCAAAATCCGGTTCATAAGGGCGGATTTGCCAGAGTTTGTATAACCCACCAAAGCAACTACAGGCACCTCGTTCTTTTCTCGTCTGGCACGCTGCACGCTTCGGGTATTCTTAATCTGAGAAAGCTCCGCCTTAATATCC
>CAZLJV010000191.1:0-1641 GCA_964559965.1 uncultured Oscillospiraceae bacterium
GCGCTATCAAGCTGATTCAAGCTCTGGAAATCGAGGGTGTTGTAATGTACAGTTTGCGCTGAATCCTAACTCAAGTGAATACTTCCTTATCGAAGTAAATCCTCGAGTTTCCCGTTCTTCTGCTCTGGCATCTAAGGCGAGCGGATATCCGATTGCAAGAGTTACAGCTAAGGTTGCTGTAGGCATGACTTTAGAAGAAATTAAGCTGGCAGGGACGACTGCGGCCGTAGAACCAAGTCTGGATTATGTAGTTGCTAAGCTGCCGCGCTTCCCATTCGACAAGTTCGCATCTGCACCTAATACTTTAGGAACTCAGATGAAGGCTACCGGTGAAGTAATGGGCATCGGCTCTAACCTTGAAGAATGTTTGCTGAAGTCAGTTCGCTCACTGGAAACTGGCGTATGCCACTTCCACATGGAAAAGTTTGATAATATGACTAATGAACAGCTGCTGGATTATATTTCCGAATTCCATGATGATTCCATCTTCGCTGTTACTCAGCTGCTGCGCAAAGGTGAAACTATCGAAAAATTACATCAGGTAACAATGATTACTGAGTACTTCTTGGAATCTTTGAAGAAGATTGTAGATATGGAAGTTAAACTTGCAGAAAATAAGGGCGACATCGCTGTTCTGAAAGAAGCTAAGTCCATGGGATTTGGCGATGAATATATCGCTGCTCTGTGGGAAATGGACGAAATCAAGTTATTCCAACTGCGTAAGGAAAACAAGATTATGCCGGTATACCGCATGGTCGACACATGGCATGCAGGTGCATACATTCCTTACTTCTACAGCTCATATACTGGAGAAAACGCATCAAGACTGGGCGACAAGAAGAAGATCATCGTTCTGGGTGCAGGTCCTATTCGTATCGGTCAGGGTGTGGAATTCGACTATTCCACAGTACATGCAGTTACAACTATTAAGAATTCCGGCTACGAAGCAATTATTATCAATAACAATCCGGAAACAGTTTCTACAGACTATACTACTGCAGACAAGCTGTATTTCGAGCCTCTGACACCGGAAGATGTTATGAATATCATCGAGTTTGAACAGCCTGAAGGCGTAATCGCTTCCTTAGGCGGTCAGACTGCAATCAATTTAGCACAGCCGCTTACAGACCGTGGCGTAAAGATTATCGGTACAGACTGTGCAGCAATCGAAAGAGCGGAAAACCGTGACTCCTTCGAAAAGATTTTGGAACAGCTGCAGATTCCTCAGCCTAAGGGTCGTGCTGTAACAAAGATTGAAGACGGCGTGGCAGCGGCAGAAGAAATCGGATATCCGGTTTTAGTTCGTCCAAGTTTCGTGCTGGGCGGCCGTGCAATGCAGATTGTAGGCAACGAAGAACAGCTGCGTGAATATCTGAAGACAGCAGTAGAAATAGATGAAGATAAGCCAGTTCTGGTTGACAAGTATATTCAGGGTAAGGAAGTTGAAGTAGATGCAATCTGCGACGGAACTGATGTATTCGTTCCAGGAATCATGGAACTGGTAGAAAGAACCGGTGTACACAGCGGTGACTCCATCAGCGTATATCCATCATTCAGCATTTCTGATAAGGTGAAGGGTACAATCCTGCAGTATGCTAAGATGTTGGGTCAGGGAATCGGAATCGTTGGCCTGTATAACAT
>CAZLJV010000192.1:0-1635 GCA_964559965.1 uncultured Oscillospiraceae bacterium
CATCTGGTATATCTGTGAGGAAAGCGGTAGCTGAAGATGTTCTGCATGTAGCTTCTCTGTGGAGATCCTTAGTTGGAACGGAGGGGTGCACATGGGACGAAGGATATCCCGGGGCAGAAGAAGCAACCAGCGATGTGGAAAAAGGCGAGCTGTATGTGCTTTGCAGGGAAGATGGTGAAATTATAGGCGCAATGTGTGCAGGGGAAGACGAAGAACTGTGGAAGTACGAGTTTTGGGATAAGTCGATTAAAAAGCGGTGCTGCTGCGCAAGGCTTGGAATAGCTAAGAAATACCAAAACATGGGTCTGGCAAAGGAGCTTTTTAGGGCAGTGGAGCGTGATGTGCGAAAGAAAGGCTTCGACGGGATTGGATTTTTAGTCAGTCCGGGAAATGCCAAGGCACTGGCGGCTTATGAAAAATTAGGATACAGGTCGGTGGGCGAGTGCAGCATGTTTGAGCAGGATTGGTACTGTTATGAAAAGAAGTTGTCCACAATTACCACATACAGCGGAGTGAGCATGGATCCGGTACATCCGTGGGAAGATGAGATTTTGATGGAGGATATGGCGCATGCGCTTTCCATGGTCTGTCGCGGCGGCGGCCATGTTAAGATTTTTTATTCGGTGGCGCAGCATTGTTTAGTTTGTGCTGAGGAGGCGAGACTTCGTGGGTATAGCCTGAGGGTTCAGCTGGGGGCGCTTTTGCATGATGGCAGCGAGGCATATATGGCTGATTTGGTGCGGCCGGTGAAGGTGCAGATTCCAAGGTACAGCGAGATTGAGAATAGATTGATTGAGCTTATCTGGGGAAAATTCATACCTGCAGGTGATTTCGCGGCAAAATCTGAGAGCCAGGCTTTGACTGTCGAAGAACGGCGGGCTATCAAAGAAATCGATGACGATGTGATGTCTTGGGATTTGAAGATTTTGCTGGGAGATGAAATCAATGAGGATTATCGCAAGCTGAAGCACAGACCTGAGCATAAGTTTGAGCCTATGGATGTGGTTGAGAAGAAGTTTTTAGCGAAATATGTCGAATTGTGTCGAAAAATGGAGGAAACATTATGATTACAGAAGGAACTTTATATCGTCCGCCTGCTGAGGCGAATACTTTTTTACTGCAAGTGACTGCCGGCTGCACTTACAATGCGTGCAAGTTCTGTAATATGTACAAGGAAAAAGATTTCCACATGATTGACGAAGAGATTTTGCGAAAAAATCTGCAAGAGGAAAAGAGAATTTGCGACATTTATGGTCGTCCGCACCGCAGAGTTTTCTTGATGGACGGAGATGTTTTTTCACTTTCGGCACAGCGTTTGGAGGAAAAGTTAAAGCTCATAAAAAGCTATATGCCGGAGATTGAGGTGTTCAGCATGTATGCAGCTGTTCGAAGCATAAAAAGCAAGTCTGACGAGGAATTATTGCGTCTGAAGGAGCTTGGAGTGAACGACTTATATGTAGGATACGAAACCGGTCTCGATGATGTGCTGGAATTTATGAATAAGGGAACCACGCTTGAGGACAGCGTGCAGCAGGCGCAGCGATTAAATGATGCTGGAATTCACCACAGAGCTTTATTTATGCTGGGTGTGGCTGGCAAAGGCCGTGGTGAGGAAAGTGCAGTTGCAGCGGCTAA
>CAZLJV010000193.1:0-1633 GCA_964559965.1 uncultured Oscillospiraceae bacterium
TCCCTGAAGATATGATTGATCTGGCTCAGGAATGGAGAGAAAAGCTGGTTGAATCTGTTTGCGAAACAGATGAAGAGCTGATGATGATGTTCCTGGAAGGTGAAGAACCATCCGTAGAACAGATCAAGGAAGTAATCAGAAAGGAAACTATCGCTAACAGAATGATTCCAGTTCTGTGCGGTTCTTCCTACAGAAACAAGGGTGTTCAGATGATGCTGGACGCTGTAATCGATTACATGCCATCCCCAGTTGATATCCCTGCAATCAAGGGTATTAACCCAGATACAGATGAAGAAGATGAAAGAAAGGCAAGCGATGATGAACCATTCTCCGCTCTGGCTTTCAAGATCATGGCTGACCCATTCGTAGGTAAGCTGGCATTCTTCAGAGTTTACTCCGGTAAGCTGACTTCCGGTTCTTATGTTTACAACTCTGTAAAGGGTAAGAAGGAAAGAATCGGCCGTATCCTGCAGATGCACGCAAATAAGAGAGAAGAAATCACTGAAGTATATGCTGGTGATATCGCAGCAGCAGTAGGTCTGAAGGACACTACTACTGGTGACACTCTGTGCGACCAGGATCACGAAATCATTCTGGAATCCATGGAATTCCCAGATCCAGTAATCGAAATCGCAATCGAACCTAAGACTAAGGCTGGTCAGGAAAAGATGGGTATTGCGCTGGCTAAGCTGGCTGAAGAAGACCCTACTTTCAGAACTTATACCAATGAAGAAACTGGTCAGACTATCATCGCTGGTATGGGTGAATTACACCTGGAAATCATCGTTGACAGACTGCTGAGAGAATTCAAGGTAGAAGCTAATGTTGGTAAGCCTCAGGTATCCTACAAGGAAACTATTACTGGTACTGCAGACATCGACAACAAGTATGTTAAGCAGTCTGGTGGTAAGGGTCAGTACGGTCACGTTAAGATCAGAGTTTACCCTAGAGAAGCTGGTGAAGGTTTCGAATTTAAGAACTCCATCGTTGGTGGTGCTATTCCTAAGGAATACATCCCTAAGATCGAAGAAGGTATCAGAGAAGCTATGCAGACTGGTCCAATTGCGGGCTACAATGTAGTAGACATTGGTGTTGAACTGTATGACGGTTCTTACCATGAAGTCGACTCCTCTGAAATGGCGTTCAAGATCGCTGCTTCCATGGCATTCAGAGAAGCTATGAAGAAGGCTTCCCCAATCTTACTGGAACCAATCATGAAGGTTGAAGTAACTGTTCCAGAAGATTACATGGGTGACGTAATCGGTGATATCTCTTCCAGAAGAGGTAGAATCGAAGGTTCCGACATGAACCTGGGTGCTGTTGCTGTAAGAAGTATGGTTCCACTGTCTGAAATGTTCGGTTATGCAACTGACCTGCGTTCCAAGACACAGGGTCGTGGTGTATACGTAATGCAGATGGACCACTTCGAAAAGCTGCCTGACAGCATGATCGAAAAGATCAACAAGTAATTAACTGACTTAAAAATTAGTAATTTATCATTCTTGCCGGCTGTGTCACAGCGGCACAACCGGCATCCTAAATTAATGGAGGAATATAACAATGGCAAAGGCTAAATTTGAAAGAACAAAACCGCATATTAACATCGGTACAATCGGTCACGTAGACCACGGTA
>CAZLJV010000194.1:0-1623 GCA_964559965.1 uncultured Oscillospiraceae bacterium
GTAAGGCAGCATTTATCGATGCTGAACATGCGTTGGATCCAGTTTACGCTAAGAATTTAGGCGTAAATGTTGGAGAACTGCTGGTATCCCAGCCGGATACAGGTGAACAGGCATTGGAAATCTGCGATATGCTGGCACGAAGCGGTGCGCTGGACATTATCGTAATTGACTCCGTTGCGGCATTAGTACCTAAGGCTGAAATTCAGGGGGAAATGGGTGATGCACATGTAGGTCTGCAGGCTAGACTGATGTCACAGGCACTGCGTAAACTGACAGGTACAGTGAACAAGTCCAATACTTGTATCATATTCATCAACCAGCTGCGTGAGAAGGTAGGTATCATGTTCGGCAATCCGGAAGTTACTACTGGTGGTCGTGCGCTTAAGTTCTATTCCTCAATGCGTATGGATGTGAGAAGAATTGAGAGCATCAAGGTGGGCGATGCTGTAGTCGGAAACAGAACCCGTGTAAAGGTAGTCAAGAACAAGGTTGCGCCTCCATTTAAGCAGGCAGAATTCGATATTATGTATGGACAGGGAATTTCTCGTGCCGGAGACCTGCTTGATACAGCGGTTGAGGCTAAGATTATCCAGAAGGCTGGTTCTTGGTATAGCTTTGATGGCGAACGAATTGGTCAAGGACGCGAAAATGTTAAGGCTTGGCTGCAGGAACATAAGGAAATTATGGAACGTGTAGAAAAGCTGCTCCTCGAACAGCTGGCACAGAAGGACGAAGAAGCTGTTCAGGAAGAAGAACCTGATATTCCAGAAGAAGATATCGATGCTATCATGGATATGCTGGTGGATGAAGACGGCGTAGTGCTGGAATAGTGAATTTTTTTACTATTTTTCGTTGAAAAAAGTATATTTCTACTTGACTTTCTGGTTCAAAAATGCTATTATTTAATAGTTGAGCCGCACTGAACAGGTTTTTGAAGTGTAATCAATAGGGATTACCACCTTGAAAGGCGAGACCGGATAGAGGAGGAATATTAAACATGTACGCAGTAATCGAAGCTGGTGGCAAGCAGTACAGAGTACAGGAAGGCGATGTCATCACTGTAGAAAAAATCAAGGCTGAAGTTGGCGAAGCAGTTGCTTTTAACACTTTACTGATCAGCGCTGAAGGCGAAGTTAAGGTGGGTGCTCCTTACCTGAACGAAGCTGTAACCGGTACCGTTGTAGAACACGGCAAGGGTGAAAAGGTTATCATCTTCAAGTATAAGGCTAAGAAGGACTACAGAAAGAAGCAGGGTCACAGACAGCCATACACTATGGTTAAGATCGAAGCTTTAGGTGGTGTAGCTCCTGCGAAGGAAGCTAAGAAGTTTTCCGCATCCATGAAGAAGGATGAACTGATTGCATTTGCAAAGGAAAACAACATTGAAGTCGATGAAAAGGCTACTAAGGCTGTAATCATCGAAGCAATTGAAGCAGCATTATAATTCTGAAATAAGTTAGGAGGTAACACTATGGCAAGTAAGAAAGGTGTAGGTAGCTCTAAGAACGGTCGTGATTCCGAGTCCAAGCGTCTTGGACTGAAAGCTGGTGACGGTCAGTTTGTTACCGCAGGTAGCATTCTGGTTAGACAGAGAGGAACAAAGCTTCACCCTGGTAACAACGT
>CAZLJV010000195.1:0-1603 GCA_964559965.1 uncultured Oscillospiraceae bacterium
TCTACAGCAGGCATAGCATATAGAAATTTTGCAAAGGAGTTGATTGGATATGAAAGCTAATGCACCTAAAAGAAAAGTATTTGACGCAGTTGATGTATTGATGGGAGAAGAAGAGGTACGCAATAACAATGATATTCGCGAGCTTTCGATTGAAAGTATCAGGCCGTTCCATAACCATCCATTTCGCCTTTATGAAGGAGAACGATTAGAAGATATGGTGGAGAGCATTAAGGAACATGGTGTTTTGAATCCGGTGATTGTATGGAAGACAGAGGATGGATATGAAATGCTTTCCGGTCACAACAGACAGAATGCGGCAAGGCTGGCAGGACTTAAAACGATTCCTGCTATTGTTAAAGCGGAGCTAACAGAAGAAGAGGCTTATGTTTATGTCATTGAAACCAATCTGATGCAGAGATCTTTTGCGGATATGGAGATTTCCGAAAAAGCGGCAGTGTTGCAGGAGAGATATGATAAGGTAATGTCTCAGGGAAAGAGAAATGATATTTTAAAGGAAATTGCAAGACTTGAGGGTAAGGATATAACTTCTGGTCACGGTGACCAGAAGTTATGGACCAGAGACGCAGTGGGTGCAGAATATGGCCTTTCCGGTAGCTCTGTGGCGAGATTGCTTCGGGTGAATCATCTGATAGAACCTTTGAAGGATAAGGTAGATAAAGGCAGCCTGGGAATGAAGATTGCAATTCAGTTATCCTATCTGACAAAGGAAGAGCAGGAAATGATTCATGATGCAATGAAGGAAATGCATGTGAAGCTTAGTCAGCACCAGGTTATTAAGCTTCGCGAGCATGCAGGGGAGCTTACACCGGGGAGAGTGAGACAGTACATTAAGATGGCTGACCCAAATAAGAAAGTCCCGGTTGTAAAGGTACCGTCACGCTTGATTCAGCAGTATTTTGCTAAGATGGAACCGGATAGGGTGGATCAGATACTGGAAGAAGCGATTCGGGAATATTTTGAAAAACGGGAGGGTTAAATGTTTAGTGAGAAGCATTTACAGGAAATAGATCCCACATATTTCAATGTACTGGTGCAAGATGCCTATGATGTCACGCTACAGAGTAGAAATACTGGTCATTATTGGTACATACATTGTTGTGAATTTCCAACAGAGGAAAATTGTATTATATTCCATAAGCACCAATTCCAACATCCATATCATCAGCATGGTAGGGCCAAGACATTGAAGCAGGCGGTAAAAAGTATCATTCAGCATGATAGGTATCAGCTGAATGTGAGAAAATGTGTATAGGATAAGTACTAATTAAGCTGAAAGAAGCCAGTGAGGAAAGAACCTCACTGGCTTCTGTGCTGTTTAACGATAGTTCTTCAGCAACTCTTTAACGATAGGGTAGAGCTTGTCCAAATCGGAATCGACGGTACTCTTGCCACAGCCAATTTTTTTAGCGGTTTCTACAATGGTATGCTCGTCCACTCTGTGCTTGATGACTTCGATGAGACGGTCGAGATTCTTCAGACCCGTGAGAGTGTGCAGATGGTCGATAAGCGCTTCCAAAATCTTTTCGTAAGTATCAGCTGCGTTGTAATCATCTGGTGCAGCTGGGTCAAATTCTGTCACTTC
>CAZLJV010000196.1:0-1603 GCA_964559965.1 uncultured Oscillospiraceae bacterium
TTTTCACACAGAACAAGAGCCCTACTGTATTCACCCATTAAAAAATAACTAAATACAACCGCAGGATATGCCATTATTATTATTTCTTCGTTGCGTCTGTTTTCAATTGGAATCATGTAATTTTCATAATAGCCTACAGTTTTTTTCAAATCACCGCTTAAATAATAGTGCCATATCATCAAAGGTACAGCTTCAGTTTCCATATCGAGATAATTGAATTCCTTCAAATATTTGATTCCCTTTGTACGCAATATTTCTCCACGCTCTAACTCACCTCCAAAATGCTCACCCATTCCAGCATACAGAAATAGCAGAGCATCTTCTCCAGTTATATTAGACTGAGTAACCATACCAATTGCCTTACGTTGCAATTCTAGTGTCTCAGCTGGGGAAATACCACGCATATACTCAAGTTTACTTAACTTGAGAACACACTTAACAAAAATATTTTTTCGTATATCAAAATCCATGCTGTATGCTTCTGATGCACTTAAATAGTATATCTTTCTAGCGTTGTCCATATCTCGTAATGTCTCTGCATACATACCTATTTCAAGCATCATTTCTACTGCATTTCTCGAATTCGTTCCATACTTCTTTGACCAGTCCATTTTTAAAAAATGATAGCTTCTGTCATTTATTCCACTATCCTTGAAAAACTCATATGCTTCTGTCAGAATTTTTTTATTTGCCCTATGGTCAGTGTCTATCATCATCAGTTCTTTCATTATCTTCCTTATTGCTTTTCTTATCTCATCCAAATTACATTATACGTTTTTCATTATATCTGGAGCAACATGTATCTTTTGGTACCTTTCCAAATTGCAATACCCCAGAATTGTAATATTTTCATTCTGCCAAAATAGCCCTGCAATAATGCAGAGCTATTTTTGAGTCTTTACTTTTTTAATTGTACGAATTCGGTCTCCACACCGCATACAGACGATGCATTCAAAAAGAATACTTTGGAATCACCTGCACCTACAGCAACCTTATCATAGTCGGTCATTTGCTGTGCCTGTGCCTCCCTTAGTGCCGCTTCTATATCCTTTACCTCATAGCACACATGATGAAGACCTTCGCCGTGTGTCAGAAGAAAATTTTTACTTGGTCCTTCGCCTGTAGGTTCAATCAGTTCAATCATGACTTCACCACACTGAAAAAAACCGATTTTGCAATTATAAGCTTCATTTTCTTCCACATGCAAATACTTAAGTTTCAGCCTTTCAGCATAGACTTCTGTCGCTTCAGCAAGATCAGCAACCACTATACCTATATGATTTATCTGTTTAATATTCATAACAGCCTACTTTACTTCAATAAGTATTCCATCACCCTGAGCTAATCCACCGCAGAGGCACGCAATTCCTTTGCCGCCACCACGCCTTCTAAGTTCGTACATCAGAGTCATTGTAAGTCTAAGTCCAGACGCTCCCATAGGATGTCCGATTGCGATTGCTCCACCGTTCACATTGCAGATTTCACGAAGATGGTTTTTCAAAGTTTCATCACCATGTGACAAAATTTTTGTCGAAACCAGAGGCATAGCTGCAAATGCTTCGTTAATTTCCAGGAGATCCAGTTCTTCAGCTTTCATATTATT
>CAZLJV010000197.1:0-1553 GCA_964559965.1 uncultured Oscillospiraceae bacterium
GTTGAAGCACTTCGAAGCTGTGATGAAGAGGTTGAGCAGATGCGCGATGCTTATAATCAGAGAAGAAGATTCCTGGTTAGCGAATTTAAGCGCATGAATTTGAAATGTTTTGAGCCTTTTGGTGCATTTTACATTTTCCCGAGCATCGAAGAGTTTGGAATGTCTTCCGATGAATTTGCGAATCGCTTCCTTCAGGAAGAGAAGGTTGCGGTCGTACCGGGCACCGCGTTTGGTGAGTGCGGAGAAGGATTTTTACGTATTTCCTATGCGTATTCAATGGAAGATTTAAAGGTTGCATTAGAGCGACTTGAGAGATTCATAGAGAAATTGAGGGCTGAGCGATGTTAAATATTGTACTATTTGAGCCGGAGATTCCGGCAAACACCGGCAACATCGGTCGAACCTGCGTGGCGACAGGTACGAGACTTCACCTAATAGAGCCACTTGGTTTTCATCTGAATGAAAAAGCCATCAAACGCGCCGGTATGGATTATTGGGAGCAACTGGATGTAGTAAGATACATCGATTTTGATGATTTTATGGAGAAGAATCCGGGTGCTAAGATATATATGGCGACGACGAAAGCACCGAATCTGTATACCGATGTGGAGTACGAGCCGGATTGTTATATCATGTTCGGAAAAGAAAGTGCAGGTATACCGGAAGAGATATTGGTGCATCATAAAGAAGACAGCATACGAATTCCGATGGTAGGAGATATTCGTTCCCTGAATCTTGGTAATTCTGTAGCAATTGTACTTTATGAAGCACTTCGTCAAAATGGTTTTGAAGGAATGACGACGCAGGGGCATCTGCATCGTCTGACATGGGACTAAAATATGAATGATAAACACAAGGTATTTCAGAATCTTGCACTGATTTCCCAGTTGGGAATCAGCATGCTGACACCGGTTCTTTTGTGTGTCTGGTTTGGATCGTGGCTGAGGGATAAGACGGGGGTTGACCTTGTAATACCTCTCATCCTGATTGGCGTTTTTGCGGGCGCACGAAGCGTATATGTGTTGCTTCGAGGTGCCCTTAAAGATTCGGAGGATCAGAAGAATGAAGAAGGATAATACGTTGTTTGAGCTTTTGGCAGGTATCCTTTTCTTAGGGATTCTGCTTCAAGTGATTTTGCTTGTGTTTTGGGAACATCCGTTATATCATGCAGTGGGTCTGTGGTGTGGCATAGGCGTATCAGCCTTTTGCACAATCCATATGAAACGCTCGCTGGATGAGGCGGTTGATTTAGGAGAGGAATATGCGCCAAAGTATGTGCGGAAGGGTTATGCCTTTCGAATGCTGCTGGCAGGGGTAGTAGTTGCCTTGGTGTTATATTTTGAGTGGGGCAACCCGATAACAATTTTAATAGGAATTGTCATGCTGAAACCGGCTGTATACATGCAACCGTTGCTGCACGGAGTATTCGAAAGAATTCTTAAGAAAGGAGGCTGATGACATGGGAAGTAAAGAAGCAGATTTTATGATACACAGTCTCTGCAGCTTTGAGCTTTTCGGACAGAAATTATATCTGACGACCACCCATGTTAGTC
>CAZLJV010000198.1:0-1539 GCA_964559965.1 uncultured Oscillospiraceae bacterium
TGGATGAAGCAGCAGTTTATTGATTGGGCATTTACCTATGTCAACAGTTTCCTCTACTACGAGGACTACGACATGCTGGACGAAGATACCCGGCAGATCATGCAGGAGAGCATGGCGGCTTTTGGCGGCAATGCGCCTACCTATCACATCGCCCTGCTGGACAAGCCGACAATCGTATGGGATTTTCATTCGCTGCTGCTTGGCATACAGATGATGTTCAGTTTCATGCTGACCGACAGCGACAATCCGATCCGCCTTTGCAGGCATTGCACCAAAGCCTTTGTCGCAAGCAGACCGAGCGCCGTATTTTGCAGCCCTCAGTGTAAAAACAAGCACAATGTTTACAAGAGTCGGGCAAAGAACAAGAACGAGGAATAGGAAGGGAATGGATATGAAAGAAGAATACGGACTGACTCCCTACGAAACGAGGGAAATCCTGTTTTATAAAACTGACAACGGCGATGTTCGGGTTGAAATCCTTTTGTATCAGGAAAACCTGTGGCTGACACAGGCGAAAATGGCTGAATTGTTTGAAGTCCAGAAAGCTGCTATTTCAAAGCATCTGAAAAACATCTTTGAATCCGGCGAATTGCTTGAAGAATCAGTTGTTTCCAAAATGGAAACAACTGCGGCAGACGGCAAGCGGTATAATACCAACTACTACAATCTGGATGCCATTATCGCTGTCGGATACCGTGTAAACTCCAGAAAAGCCACCATGTTCCGCATTTGGGCAAACCGGGTATTAAAGGAGTTCATCATCAAGGGTTATGTGATGGATGACGCACGGCTGCGTGAGCCGGAAAACTTCTTCGGCAAAGACTATTTTGAGGAACAGTTGGAGCGCATCCGTGATATTCGCTCCAGCGAACGCCGCTTTTATCAGAAGATTACGGACATCTACTCTCAGTGCAGTGCAGACTATGATGTGAACAGCCCCATTACGAAAGAGTTTTTTGCCACGGTGCAGAACAAGCTCCATTACGCTGTCACCCACCATACAGCGGCTGAGATTGTCTATGGCTGAGCCGACAGCACAAAACCCAATATGGGCTTGACTACTTGGAAAAACGCTCCGCAGGGCCGCATCCGCAAATCGGATGTTTCGATTGCAAAAAACTACTTAAACGAAGCGGAAATGTCCAATCTGAATGAGATCGTGACGATGTATCTGGACTATGCCGAAAGACAGGCACGGCGGGGAAATATCATGTATATGCAGGATTGGGTGAGCCGTCTGGATGCGTTCCTCCAGTTCAACGAAGAAGATATTTTGCATGACAAAGGCAAAGTGACCGCTGCTATCGCAAAGACGTTTGCAGAAAGTGAATTTGAAAAATTCCGTGTTTTGCAGGACAGAACATATCAGAGTGATTTCGACCGTCTTGTGGCAAATATCGAAGAAAACAGTAAACAATCAAAATAAATCAGGAAACCCCACGCTTCCGATTTTATTGTCAGAAGTGTGGGGCTTTTGTATCAGGTTTACAGATCATATACCAATTCGTGCAGAACGATTTCTTCCGCACGGTTACAGAT
>CAZLJV010000199.1:0-1538 GCA_964559965.1 uncultured Oscillospiraceae bacterium
GATATAACACAATGCAACATAAAATGCAAGCACTTTTTTAAACTTTTTCGAATTTTTTTCAAAATAATGAGAACACTAATATAAAAACGCTGAAAACACAAAACTAAAACTAAAATACAAGGAGGTCTGAGATGATCGAACAAGATACGATTAAACTTTTGCGCGAATGTGATGCGGGAATTAAGATGGGGGTGGAGTCCATCGACGAAGTCATCGACTATGTAAAAAATCCAAAACTGCGCAATATACTCAGCGAATGCAGCCGCAGGCACGAAAAGCTGGCAGATGAGGTGGAAGAGGCTCTTGATCGCTTTCACGACGATGGCAAAGATCCCAACCCGGCCGCTGAGATTATGTCATGGCTCAAAACTAATGCGAAGCTGACTTTAGATTCATCAGATGCGACGATTGCAGACCTTATGACTGACGGATGTAACATGGGCGCAAAATCTTTGCGAAGATATATCAATCAGTATCGCGCAGCGGACGAGGATGCCAAGGATATCGCATGCCGACTGGCTGCCATGGAGGAACAGCTGGCGCAAGAACTTCGTCAATTTCTGTAGCTTGCCATTGACAGCACCTCGATTTACAAGGTACAATTAAGTAATATGTATGAATGTGAGGAGGACGAAAATGAGCAGTGTACCACATGAGGTGTTTGAATTATTTCATAAATATGGGAAGATGATGGCGGCACAGAATTATCCGCTGGGTGAAGAGGCGAGAATGCTGCTGGATCGCTGGGATGGTGTGTATGGAACTAAGAAGGGCGTGGATTTTGCCAATTTGAAGTGGAAGGATGTAGTGAAGCAGTCTGACCAGCATTTTGCCACGAACCGTTCGGGAATGCATGCGAGAGTAATTACGCAGACTCCGTACTGCCAGCAGTGTTTACAGGAGGGTGTGAAGTTCCGTGCGGCTTTAGATGATATGGCACAGATTGTGGGGCCGGAAGCGACTATTGCTAACATGACTCAGCCAAACAAGAAGAAGGGCGCAAGAGAGATGGCAGTTGCTGCGGGAAATGCTGCGGGATTTTTTGTGCAGGATAGAATTAAGGACGGTCTGCCAGCTGGATACACGCTGACTATGGGCAGAAATCTGTACGAGGCAGTTGTGGCTATGACTGTTTTGGAGAAGGCGGCGGAAATCCAGATTAAGAGCCGTGTACTGGGCGGAACTAAGCCTATTCCTAAGTGGACTTCCAAGAAGATGCGTAAGAATTACAAGGAAAATTACTCCGCAGCTGAGGCAGCAGAAAAAGAAAATGAAATGAATAATGGCATCGCGGAAGAGGCGACAGGCGAGCAACAGGAGGCAGTTCAGCAGGAAGCTGTTCAGCATGAAGCAAATTGGAGCACGGAAGAACAGATTTTGCGCCAAAAACTGGTGGACTACGGCAATAAGCTGGTGGAAACCGGTCTGGTTCAGGGAACTTGGGGCAACCTGTCAATCCGCATGAACGATAAGTATATGCTCGTAACACCGTCTGGCCGTGATTACAGCAGTTTGACGGCATCGGATATGGTGAAGGT